>DAOQWY010000004.1 GCA_035342335.1 Bacteroidales bacterium | reverse complement strand
CAACTGATCCTGCACGAGTACCGGCACGTTCAGCAAATCGAAAAAATGCACCAGGGATTTACCAGGGGGCTTTATTACCTTCTGGGTGAGCAGGCTGCGGCTGCCATGATCGGCCTGTTCGTTCCCTTCTGGTTCCTGGAAGGTGATGCCGTGGCCGTTGAAACCGGCTGGTCTCACTCCGGCAGAGGCAGGGATCCTTCGTTTACCATGCCGCTGCGGGGTCAGCTTGCGGCCCACGGGATCTATTCGTATGATAAAGCCGTCTATGGCTCTTATAAAGATTTCGTTCCTGACCACTATATCCTTGGCTACCACCTGGTGAGCACCTCAAGGATCCGGTATGGACCGGAACTCTGGGACCAGACGTTGAACACGGTGGCACGCAGGCCTTTTATGCTCGTCCCGTTCAATTACACACTGAAAAAGATCACCGGTATGCCCAAGGCAGCATTGTACCGTTCCATCCTCGCCGGTCTTGATTCATTATGGAAATCCGACAGCCTCAATCCGATTGACTCTGAATTACAGAAAGCACAACGTAGCGGGCCAATCACCACAAATAACCATGAATCACCATCCATAACCAAAATAGCCTCCGCCAGCCATCCGACCTACACGAACTACCGCCACCCGGCTGAAATTCCGGGAAGGGGCATCCTGGCAGAGAAAAGCAGCCTGGACGATGTGAACCGCTATGTCGTCATTGACCCGGAAGGAAACGAGTCGGTACTGCATACCCCCGGATTTAATTTCAGCCAGACTCTTTCCGCCTCAGGTGACCTGGTGGTCTGGTCGGCCCTGAAGCTGGATCCGCGCTGGGACAACCGAAGCTATTCCGTGGTCAGGTTATTGAACATCCGCACCGGGGAATGCCGGGAGCTGACCCGTCGCACGCGGATCTTTGCCCCTTCGCTGTCTCACAGCGCCAGCCAGGTGGGCGCTGTGGAGCTGGATGCCCTGGACGACAGCCATCTGGTCATCCTGGATGCAGCCACGGGGGAGATCCTCCAGCGAATCCCCGCAACCGGAAATACCTTCCTGATGACGCCGTGCTGGATGGAAGGCGACCGGAAAATCGTCACGATCGGCGTTTCTGAAAAAGGTAAAGCGGTCCTTGTTTGCGATCTGTCATCCGCCACCTGGACAAACCTCACCCCCTGGTCGTTCACAGAACTCTATAAGCCTCACCCGGCCGGACAGTACGTTTATTTTACGGGAGGTTACTCAGGGATCGATCAAATCTATGCATTGGACACCTCCGGTTCAGGGATCTACCAGGTAACCCTGGCATCCCTGGGTGCCACGGATGCCTTCGTTACGGCAGATAACCGCACTCTGTACTATTCCAGTTATACGGGCGACGGATACCAGATCGAACGGTTGCCACTGAACCCTGATGAATGGATGCTCCTTGAAATGCCGGCCAGTATCCTTTCCCCTGTCGCCGACTCGCTGACAGCCATGGAAGAATATGTTTTCGATTACGCTCCTCTTGCCGATTCACATTATATTTCCAAACCTTACCGGGATGGCGCGAACCTGTTCAATATCCACAGCTGGGGTCCCTTTTCCATCGATGTGGATAATCAGGAGGCTTACCCGGGCGTATCCGTAATGTCCCAGAATAAACTCAGTACGACGTTCACGACGCTGGGGTACCGTTATGATCTGAACGAAAAAGATGGAACCTGGTTCGCTGATTTCAGCTACCGGGGTCTCTACCCTGTATTCGATCTTACCTATGAAATCGGCAAACGGAAAAGCTCTTACCTGGACACGCAGGAGAACGAGGTTGAATATTCGTGGAGAGAGGATAATCTCAGGACATTGATCAGGATACCTTTCCAGTACCTGCTTTCAAGGTGGATCTTCGGGTGGCAGCCCACAGCCGGAGTTACGTTGATGCATATCAATCACGGGGAAAACATTCCGCCCCGGTTTCCCACAGGTACGTTCCAGGTGATGGAATACCGGTTGCTCCTTTACGGGCAGACAGAATCTTCCTACCGTGACCTGTATCCACGCTGGGGACTGACCCTCGATGTGAATTTCAGGCACACTCCTTTCGGAGGACGCTCGCTGGGTACGATCGGTTCAGCCGAAGCCTTTGTGTATCTGCCCGGTTTTGTAAAGCACCACGGCATAAGGCTCTATACCGGTTTACAGCTGAAAGATCCCGGTGAATACCGCTTTGCCGACCTGATCAGCTATCCCCGTGGGTATTCAGCTATTTACCTGGATGAAGCCTTCAGCTTCTCTGCAGGTTATAAGTTCCCGTTCTGGTATCCCGACCTGTCACTTGGTCCGGTTGTCTACCTCAAACGGCTGAAAGCGGCTGTTTTCTGGGATTATGCGAAAGGGGAGCATACCGGCAGCAAGCAGCAGGTGGTCAAGGAAGATTATCAGTCCGTGGGGATCGACCTGACAGCCGATATGCATATCCTGCGGTTCCTGGCACCTTTTGACCTGGGGCTGAGAACCATTTACATCCCCGAGGCGTCGGACTTTCAGTTTCAGTTCCTGTTTTCAATGGATGTCAACTCATTTTATAAGGAGTGATCCCTGAAACCACTACCTTTGAAACCAAATTGAATACGACCATGCGTTTCATCCTGAAAATCCTGATCTCTTCGGTGATCATCCTGCTGACCGCCTACCTTTTGCCTGGCGTGCATGTTGACACCATCTGGACAGCGATTCTTGTGGCTGTCGTACTTGCTCTGCTGAATTTCTTCCTGAAGCCGCTTTTCATCATTCTGACGATCCCTTTCACCATTCTGACCCTGGGATTGTTCCTGCTGGTGATCAACGCTGTCATTATTCTGATAGCGGACCACCTGATCGGAGCGCGTTTCGAGGTGGACGGATTCTGGTGGGCATTGCTGTTCAGCCTGATTATTTCTGCTATCAATTCACTGATCAACACCTGGAAAAAGCATTCCACATGAAAAGCCGTACCCTTGATTCCCGACAAGCTATAAATGAGATCATCCATAAATGCGAGGTCTGCCACGTCGGAATGGTTGATGCGGAAAACAAGCCATATGTTTTACCGTTCAATTTTGGTTACGAGGACGGGATTATCTATTTGCATTCTGCCCCGGAAGGGAAAAAAATAACCATTCTCGAACAGAATAACAATGTCTGCATTGCCTTCAGCACCGATTATGTGCTGCGTTACCAGCACCTGGAGGTAGCGTGCAGCTGGAGCATGAAATACCGCAGCGTGCTGGCATACGGCCGTATCGAATTCATTGGAGACCTTGTGGAAAAAACGCGGATCCTCAACCTGATCATGCAAAAATATGCCGGGAAGGAGTTTGCGTTCAACAAGCCGGCCCTGGTGAACGTAAAGGTATATAAATGTGTTGTGGAGCGGTTTGAGGGAAAAGTTTACGGTTATTAAATCCCAGATTTATTTGGAATTTTTAAAGCGTAGTGGCAGATGATGGCCACTGCCAGTCCCAGCATCGTCCCCAGCATCGCTCCTGCCACCACGTCACCGGGATAATGGACCCCAAGATAGACCCTGCTGTAGGAAATGATGGCTGCCCAGAACAGGATCAGGGGCGTGAAATATTTCCATTTCTGTCCCAGAAACGGGATCAAGAAAACAGCAATGGCGAAATGATTCGTGGCGTGGGAAGACACAAAACTGAACTGTCCGCCGCATTTGCCGTTGACGGTATGGACAATGAATGCCAGTGCGGGATCATGGCAGGGCCTGGGCCGCTGAAAGATGTTCTTGAACAGGAGTACGGATGACTGATCACTCAGAAACATCAGGATGGCCACGAACAGCATGATCATTATTGTTTGTTTCTTATAGTACCTGATGAGGAAATAGATCAGCAGCAGGTACAGCGGGATCCATATCAATTTGTCGCTCAGCCAGTACATCACTGTATCCCAGAAGGGGCTGTGCCAGCCGTTGATAAGGAGAAAAAGATCCTTGTCGATCTCTTTTATTCTTTCAATCATGATACTAATAATCATTATTGAACAAATAAATCCCAATACTCAAAATCCCAAAGTCCAAACAAATTCCAAGACCCAAATTCCAAACCAGCTTTCCGCAGACCTGCAGACCTGAGAACCTGAAGACCCTGCTACTCCTGATTCAACTCCCTCCAGAGCAAATCCTTCAGCCGGTACAGTCCCTTTCGGGTGAATGAAGATATGAAAACCGAAGGGAGTTCGGGCAGCTCTCTTTTCAGTTCCCGGATCAGCTCCTCATCAGTCAGGTCGCTCTTGGTCAGGGCCAGGATGCGTGATTTATCAAGCAACTCGGGATTATATTGCTCCAGCTCGTGAAGCAGGATGCGGTACTCTTCTGAGATTGAATTTTGGGAATCTACCGGGATCATAAAAAGCAGGACGGAGTTGCGTTCGATGTGGCGAAGGAACTGCAAACCCAGTCCCCTCCCCTCGTGTGCCCCTTCGATGATGCCGGGTATGTCGGCCATGACAAATGACCGGTGGTCGCGGTAACGAACGATTCCAAGGTTTGGCTGCAGGGTCGTGAAAGGGTAGTCAGCTATTTTCGGCTTGGCCGCTGTGAGTACCGAAAGCAAAGTTGATTTTCCGGCATTGGGGAATCCGACCAGTCCGACATCAGCCAGTATTTTGAGTTCCAGGATTTTCCACCCTTCAATCCCCGGTTCTCCCGGCTGAGCAAACCGTGGGGTCCGATGGGTCGGGGATTTGAAATGATCATTCCCCAGTCCGCCCCGTCCGCCCCGGAGCAGGATCACTTTCTCGCCGTGTTGTGTGACCTCGCATTCGATCTCTTCTGTATCTGTATTGCGTGCCACCGTACCCAGTGGTACGTCAATGACCACATCCTCTCCGCTGGCGCCGGTGGAGAGCTGCCGGCCACCGGGCTGGCCATCACCTGCCTTGAGATGTTTCGTGTACCGCAGGTGCAACAGGGTCCACATATCGCGATTGCCCCTGAGGATGATGTCGCCTCCCCTGCCACCATCACCGCCATCCGGTCCGCCGCGCGGATTGACCCGGGTGCGGTAAAAATGGACAGATCCCGCCCCTCCGTTCCCCGAACGGCACCAGATCTTTACATAATCCACGAAGTTCGGATTTGACATGGGATGGGTTGTTATTAGTCAGCAGTCAGCAGTACTAGGTTATTGAAAATGCCGACCGCTGACTGGCTACCGGCTACTCAAAGATACATCAATCTCCTTACAGAGCCTGCCAAAAATCTCCTCAATCGTCCCCTGCCCTGCAACCGCACGGAATTTTCCCTGTTTCCTGTAATAATCGATCAGTGGCCTGGTCTGTGTCTGGTAAACATTCAGCCGGTTGGCGATAACTTCCCGGGTATCGTCCTTCCTTCCCTCCCGCTCCGCACGGATCAGCAGCCGGGTGATCAGTTCCTGGTCTTCCACCTCCAGGGCAAGCGTAAGGTTCACCTTTTCACCATCCTCCTCCAGAAGGTCGTCAAGATCAGCAGCCTGTCGAAGCGTTCTCGGAAATCCGTCAAAAATGAATCCCCTGCCACCATCATATTTATGCATGGCCGAACGCAGAAGATCGATGAGCAGTTCATCCGGAACCAGCTCACCCTTTTCAATGATGCCCTTTACCCGCAATCCCAAAGGCGTCTCATCTCTAATTTCACGTCTGAAGATATCGCCGGTTGAAATATGCGCCAGATGATATTTTTCTGCAATCTGAATGGATTGCGTCCCTTTTCCCGCTCCCGGCGGTCCAAATAACACTAAATTAAACATAATCTCCTGTTTATCAATTAATAACTACAAATAACTATAAATAACCAACAATGACCATGAATGACCATGAATGACATTTAATGAGTATGAAGCATGAACTATGAAACATGAACTATCATTATTCCGTGCGGATTAAACGGTACAATGCCGGGTGATTTCGTCCGAATCCATCATAATCCAGTCCGTAACCCACCACAAAATCCGGCGGGATATCCATTCCCTTGTAATCAATCCGGAAATCTTTCCGGAACGCGTCAGGTTTGAAGAACATGGCAGCAACCCTGACATCTGCTGCTTCCATCTTTTTCAGCATCTGGATGACGTGCTCAATGGTGATACCGGTATCAACAATATCTTCCACGATGATGATGGTACGGTCCTTAACCACTTCTCCCAGTCCGATAAGCTCCCTGACCGTTGATGTGGTGGTCGTCCCTTCATAAGACGCCAGTTTGACAAAGGTGATATCACAGTCGAGGTTGATCCTTCTCAACAGGTCGGAGGCAAAGATGAATGCGCCGTTCAGGATGACAAGAAAAAGAGGTACTTTTCCGGTCATGTCCCGGTTGATCTGCCTGGAGATTAATTTGACAGCCCGCTGTATCTTTGCCTCAGGAATAAACGGGCTGAATTCCTTGTCCTTGACCTTGATCGTTTTCATGGAGCAGGAGGGTTTGAACGTTCAGGAACATTTCTTACAAATATAGGACTTAAGAATGACCAGACAAGAAAATAACATAAATTTGTTCGTCCAAAATGCAACAGAAAATGAAACCACTGGTGAGTATCCTTATGGGCAGTACCTCCGATCTGCCGGTGATGGAAGAGGCTGCCAGGGTCCTGGATGAGCTGGGGATCCCCTTTGAAATGAATGCCCTGTCGGCTCACCGGACACCTGAGCTGGTCGAAGTTTTTGCACGAAGCGCCTGCCATCGCGGAGTAAAAGTGATCATCGCAGGTGCGGGAATGGCGGCCCATCTGCCGGGCGTCGTTGCTGCCCTGACACCGCTGCCCGTCATTGGCGTTCCCATCAAAGTCACCCTGGAAGGACTGGATGCTGTTTTCTCCATCCTGCAGATGCCTCCGGGCATTCCCGTGGCAACGGTGGGAATCAACGCTGCCAGAAATGCCGGAATACTGGCCGCCCAGATCATTGCCACCGGCGACAGTGATCTTATGGAAAAGATCACCCTCCTGAAACAGGATCTGAAAAAGAAAATCGAGCAGGCCAATCAGGAACTGCAAAAAGTGAATTTCAAATTTAAGTGCGCTTCCGAAAAAAATTTCTGAGTCCGGCCGGAACGGAATGATCCGTTCACGGACCCTGAACCATTACAGGCTTCCGGTTATCTCGACAGAAAGGTCAGGCGGCTCATACGGCCGGGATCGAACACTTCATTGGCAATGTCCAGCAGCTGACCTGCCGTGACCGATTCAATCTGGCCGCACATTTCTTCAAGCGATTGCACCCTGTTCATCACCAGGATGCTCTTGCCCATCGACAACATCCTGCCCAGGTTGGATTCCCATGCAATGGCCAGCTGTCCCTCAAACTGCCGGTGGGCGATGTTCATCTGGCTGGGGCCCAGCCTGATCTTCCGGAGCTTTTCCAGTTCAAGGTCAACATAGTGCAGGGTCCTGTCGAGCAGTCCGTTCTCTATCCCCAGGTAGATGGTCAACAGGCCCGTATCGGTATAGGGCGTGTAGCCTGATTCGATATTATAGGTGAGGCCATGCTTCTCACGGACGGAGAGGTTCAGCCTTGAGTTCATCCCGGGCCCGCCCAGGATGTTGTTCAGCAATGCCATCGGCGTCCGGCGGGGATCACTGAATTCGTATGCTAGGTTTCCTATGATGCAATGGGTCTGATAGGTACTTTTCCTGACCTGCCTGGCCACCGGTCTGTAATCTGAAAAAGCCCTCCTTTGAAGGGGCTGATCCCCTGAAGGTAGGTTCTCAAAGTATTTGCTGACGATCCTGATCAGCTTGGAAAAAGAGATGTTCCCGACAGAAGAAATGACCATCTGGTCAGGAAGGTAATGGTGGTGGATGAACTGCCTGATGTGATTTTGCGTGAACCGTTTCAGGTTCTTCTTCGTTCCCAGAATATTTCTTCCCAGGGGGTGACCGGCAAAGACCAGCTCTTCAAAATCGTCGAAGATCTGTTCCGAAGGAGCGTCCTTATAAGAGCTTATTTCATCCATGATGACCGTTTTCTCTTTGGCCAGCTCTTTATCCGGGAAAACCGAACAGAACGTGATATCATAGATCAGCTCCAGTACACGCTCGTAGTATGCTTTCTGAAAGGAGGCATAGATGCAGGTTTCTTCCTTTGTTGTGAACGCATTCAGGTCAGCCCCTACATTTTCAAGGCGGCTGAGGATATGGTAGACCTTGCGCTTTTTGGTACCCTTAAAGATGGCATGCTCAATGAAATGAGCCAGTCCGTGTTCCTTTTCATCCTCATCCCTGCTGCCGGCACCTATGTAAATGCCGCAATGGGCCACCGGACTGTCAGCCGGTGCGTGAACAAGCCTGATCCCATTGGGTAATCTGTATTCGAAATAATTCATCGGGGGTAATTTTCATCGAAATAAATCCAGAAAAGCGGCATGTAACCCATCCACTCACCGGTTTCTGTGTACCTGCGGAGGACCGGTGCAATACCTACCACTTTCTTGGTGATCCCGAGGGATTTGGGATCCATGTACCATTCTTCCAGGAATCGAAAGCGGGTTATATCCTGAAAATTGATCCTGCGCTCGACAACAGTGTCATAAAAGTCGTAGGGTGGCACTGTCCGCTGAAACGTAAGCGTGTCGGCCTGAAATCCGATTTCCCTCACCTGCTGCGGAGTCAGCGGTTCGTTAAAATAACTGAAGGTTCTCACCTTCCCCTCATAAGCGGCATCCATCACTTGCCGGATGAATACTTCTCTTTTGGAACCTTCAATGTTCTGGACCCACCAGTCAAAATCCGGATCCGGACTTTTAATATCCACGTCATACTGGATCCGTTCGGTGATGAGGACCATTTTACGCGATTGAGAATGATTGCATGATATGATAAATAATGTCAAAAGACATGAAATCGTAAACAATGATTGTTTCATAATGCAGGGATGTATTAAGCGCAAATTTGGATAAAATTCTTATATTTACAGCAAGTTCACTTTACTTCCCTTCAAACCTATGAAAATCAAAGCCCAAAAGATCGATGAGCTCATATCCAGGCTTGATCTGATCGTTAAAGAGACCACGGCTTTTAAGAAGAAGTACGCCAGTGAATTAGCCGCCGTCCATCCCAACTATAAATACAGCGCACTGAACCTTGTTCACTATCTTGCCTTACGGAATCACGATATCCGGGATCTGCAAAAAAAACTCGGGTATCTTGGTTTATCACGGATGGCCAAAACGGAGCCGCACGTGATGGCGAGTCTGAACCATACCCGCCTGATGTTGAACCGTCTGAAAGGCAATCTGGATGACATCCCGGGCAAGCAGGCCATTTCGATCAAGAAAAGCATCAAACTGATGCGGTCCAATACCAGGGCTCTGTTTGGCAACAGGCCGCAGGGAAGGCGAACCCGGATCATGGTAACCCTTCCTGCGGAAGCTTCTACGGATTATCCTCTTGTACTGCAGCTGCTCCAGGAAGGGATGAATGTTGCAAGGATCAATTGTGCCCACGACACCAGCGAAGTCTGGGAGGGGATCATCGTGAACATCCATCAGGCAGAAAGGGAAACAGGCAAGTCGTGCAAGATCGTTATGGACCTTGCAGGTCCTAAATTACGGACCGGATCCATTGTCGCTCCACCTGCCGCTGAACACACGCCGGAGCAGAACGATCCACACAGAGCCTGCACACCGGAGGAAACCAGGGCTGGAATCGCTGCAGCTACTCCTTACATCCTCCTGAAAACAGACGACACCCTGGTACTGCACAGGGATCCGGCCCCGGGAGAGCCTGCCCGGACGGACGATACCGGGACGGTGATCCAACCGGCTCACATTTCCTGTACCTTCCCCTCCATTTTTGAGCGTGTAAAGGCCGGCGAGCCTATCCTGTTTGATGACGGGAAAATAGCCGGTACCATCCAATCGGTCTCTGACGGGGAGATCATCCTGCGGATCACACGTGCCAAGCCTGCCGGCAGCAAGCTCCGGGCCGACCGCGGCATCAACCTTCCGGAAAGCGACCTGTCGCTGAGCGGCCTGACCGGCAAGGACAGGCAGGATCTGGAATTCATTGCACACTATGCTGACATGGTCAATCTTTCGTTTGTGAACGATCCTTCCGCCGTTCAACGGCTGCTGGATGCGCTGGCCGGACTTCACGCCGAAATTGGATTGATCGTCAAGATCGAAACCCGCAAAGGGTATTCTAACCTTCCCGGGATCCTGCTCACTGCCATGAAGACCTATCCGGTTGGTGTGATGATTGCACGGGGTGACCTGGCCATTGAATGCGGGTGGGAAAACATGGCCCGCATCCAGCAGGAGATCCTGCGCATCTGCGAGGCAGCCCATCTTCCTGACATCTGGGCCACACAGGTCCTTGAAAACCTGGCCAAAAAGGGATTGCCCTCCCGGGCGGAGATCACTGACGCTGCCCTGTCGCAACAGGCCGAATGTGTGATGCTGAACAAAGGAGACCATATCTTTGAGGCCATCCGGCTGCTGGATACCATCATTCGGGATACGGAAAATTACCAGGATAAAATGGCACCCTTATCCCCCGAGCTGAAAACATCGCTGAAATAAAAGAGAGGCTGCCCTGAAATCCGGACAGCCTCTCTTTTAAAGTACCCCTCCCCCGTCCCCTCCCCTGCTGGCAGGGGAGGGGTGCAGGGGTAGGGTATACTATTAACGGATCTTTACACGTTTATTCAACGACCATCTTCTTTGTGATCTTTTCATCACCGGCTTTAACTGTGTAGAAGTAAACTCCTGATTTCAGGGTCCTGGCATCGATCACCATCCGGTGCTGGCCCGCACCGACGTTGCCCAGATCCTGGGTATACACCTTCTGGCCCATCAGATTGTAGACCTCCATGCTCAACGTTGTTGATTTCTGGAGTGTCACAAATACTTCCGATGTTTTGCCGAAGGGATTCGGGAAGTTTTGTGAAACGGATGCGATGGATGTTTCGGGTTCATCGATTCCGACCGGGGCGATGAATTCATATTCCCAGCCCTTGATATACCAGAACTGAACCTGCAGTCCTGCATCAAGCTGTCCAAGGTCATTTTTACCCAGCTCCTGATAAACAAACGGAATCTCACAGGTGATCACGTTACCGTCCACTTCCGAAGCTACCCAGTGCGACATGGTGCCGTCGAAGGCAGCCACCCAGGCCTGGGTGCCCACCGTGACGTTCACCATATCGGTGTATTCCTTTTTATCCACATCGTAGGAACAGACAAAGATATCCGGATTGGTGTTGTCTTCAAGGCTTTCCCAGTCCGTGTCGTTGCACGAGAAGAACAGGTATTTGCCGGTGACATCGGAAGCAATATATGGTCTGTTATTTTCACCTACGGTGTTCGTGACACCAACATCGCCCTGCCAGGACTTGTTGCGGTAGAGAAGTTTTGCGTCAAAGGTTTCACCTCCGTCCTCTGAAAAGATATGGAAGGTGGCCCAGTATTCCGGATAGGCGTAAATTCCACCCGGTGCGGCCAGGATGACCAGGCCGGTCATATGGGGATTACCGTAGGCATCAACAGCCAGACCTGATGCCCAGCCCATATAATACCAAACGGTGTCACGGTCAAAACCTTCTGAATAATCTTCCGTATTGAGGAGGGATGTGTCAGCGATGAAACCCTCACCTTTAATGGCGTCAATGCCATCATATCCGCCTAAAAGAACGTGAACAGGATCCTCCCAGGTTTGTCCGCCATCCGTCGTTTTGATGAGGAGGGGGTGGTAGTTATTGGATTCCTGCGGATCGCCTTCCGAAGGGGTCATGATGCAGATGTATCCGGTTTGGTTATCGGGCCCGAAAGCGACTTTCACATCGTTTACGGCATCTCCTTCGCTCATGACTTCCAGCAGTTCCCGCTCATAGATAATATCATTTTCCCCGGCATCCCACTGTCCATGCCAGATCTGAATGTTGCCGTCGGTCACACTGCCCTCTCCCTCGCAAACCGTAACATTCTGGTCAACGAACCACGCGTGGCCATCCAGCGTAATGGTAAAAGCGCTCCCGACTTCATTCTGCCATTCCGAATCGGAAGAATAGTTGGTCTGGGTCGGTGAAGGCGGATAGCAGTTGGTGAGCAGGTTGGCGCCGTGAGCCACACCCCCCCAGGTACCATCGCAGGAATTGGAATAGTCAATGACCGGGATGAAATAGGTATAGACCGCATTATCCGGATCGGTATTTCCGTCGGGATTCAGAATGGCTCCCTGGGGATAACGTCCTGATGCCAGGGGATAGAGTTGTCCGGCCGGTGCAGGTCCCAATGGTTCGTAAACCAGCAGGTCATTGGTCCAGCTTCCGTTGACTCCGCCGTTCCACGATACATCATAGGAAATACGCGCCGCACCGTAGGTATCCGGTTCAACGATCGCCCGATGGGTGAAGGCAACGGAATTGATCCGGGGATCAACCCAAAGATACGTCCTTGACTGGTTATAAAGGCCATAGGCATTGCCTGATTTCCCGATGGGAATGAAGGTAAGGTTCCGTCCGGCTACCGAACTCCGCGACACCACAGGTTCATTGTGGTAGACGGGTCCCATCGACTCCTTTTCAGGGGCCAGAATCATCTGATAGTTGGCTTTCCCGATATACGGATCCGGCTTGTACAAATGCTTCGTGGTGCCCGTCTGCGCAAAGGCTGCACAGGAAAGACACATAACAAGACTAAAGAGTAACACTTTTTTCATGATCATTCAATTTTAATTTAACATTTGATTAACGATATGTTCAATGATTGATTAAGCAATGAACTACAAAACTACAAAAATAACATTTACAAAAATTTTTATCCCGCCTTCAGCGGAAAAAATAATGATTTTATTGCTTTAAAGTCGTCAATATTTGACATTTTAATATATTTTTGTTATATTTATAGCATTCCCAAACCCATCGCTTCACGATATTTATCGTGACTGGACTGTTCAGTAAGTGCAAGCACCGGGGATCAATTTAATCCCCCTCCCCTGCCAGCGGGGGAGGGGGACGGTGTAAGTTACATTGGATTATTTTCTTTGATCATCACCTGACTATTTCGGTATTTTTGGCGTTTCTATTTTTTGTCACGGGAATATTTTTAACTTTGTTAAACACGAGCACCCCTTTCAGATGAAGAAGGTCAGCAAACTGGTTCTGAGATCCTATGCCGGGCCCCTGGTCCTGACCTTTTTCATTGCGCTCTTTGTTCTGCTGATGCAATTTTTATGGAAATGGGTCGACGAACTGGTTGGAAAAGGACTTGAATGGAACATTGTCGGGGAACTGCTTTTTTACGCTTCAGCCACTTTTGTTCCCCTTGCGCTTCCCCTGGCCATACTCCTGGCTTCCCTGATGACCTTCGGAAACCTGGGCGAACGCTATGAGCTTGTGGCCATGAAAGCAGCCGGTATTTCCCTCCGGAGGATCATGATGCCCCTGGTCGTTCTTTCGGTGGCGATCGCCATCGGTGCGTTTTTCTTTTCCAACATCATGCTCCCGATCGCCAACCTGAAATTCCGAAGCATCCTGTATGACGTGCGTCAGCAGAAGCTGGCCCTGAACATACCGGAGGGGATCTATTACAACGGCATCGACGGGTACACGATCCGGGTCGGGCAAAAGGAAAAGGATGAAAAGACGCTCCACGACATCATGATCTACGACCACAGCGACAGAACGGGAAACACCAGCCTGACGATGGCAGACTCGGGCCTGATGGAAATCACCCCCGACAAACGCTATATGGTGCTTACCCTGTTCGATGGCATAAACTATTACGAGGACATGGACCGGAAAACGTTATCATCACGTCCCTTCCGGCGTATAAAATTCACGGAAAGCAAGCACAGGTTTGACCTGTCTGCTTTTTCGATGGTCCGAACCGATGAGGAACTTTTCAGAAAGAATTACCAGATGCTCAACATACGCCAGCTGGAGGAGGCGACGGATTCACTGAAAATGCAGAAAAACGGTAAAACCAGTGAGTTTGCAACCAACTTTCTGTCCAATTACTCCCACTTCCGGTATAAATATGACACAACCGGAGCCACGGCACCCGTGCCCGATTCAGTTTATCATTGGGAAGGAGCGTTCCTGGATCAGTTCACCCCCGAGCAAAAGCTTCGCATCATTGAAAACGCCCTGAATGCCACCCGGAACATCAGGGTCAACATCGGGTACCAAAAGGATTACGTGGATGAGAAAAACCTCTCCATCATCAAGCACAGGATCGAATGGCAGCGCAAATTCACCCTTTCGTTTGCCTGCGTCATTTTGTTCTTTGTCGGGGCGCCGCTGGGGGCGATCATCCGAAAGGGAGGCCTGGGGCTGCCGCTGGTGGTTTCGGTCATCCTTTTTGTGATGTACCACATCATTTCCACGACAGGATTCAAATATGCCAGGGAAGGGGTGCTGACCCCTTTTGAAGGAATGTGGCTCGCCTCCGCCGTTTTTCTTCCCATCGGCATCTTCCTAACCTACAAGGCAACTACGGATTCTCCCCTGATGGATACGGATTCCTGGAAAAAACTGATCCTGAAAATCATCTCCGTCGTCTACCGAAACAAATCATTTTCATGAACATACTCATCCTGTGCAACAAATCACCGTTCCCTCCGAAGGAAGGAGGACCCATTGCCATGAATGCAGTCATTGAAGGACTTATCCGGATGGGCCACCGCGTCAGGGTGCTGGCGGTCAATACGAATAAGTACTTCGTGAAAATGGATGAGATCCCGAGAGACTACCGTGAGCGCACACGCATTGAAACTGTTTACATCGACCTGTCGATCAGGCCTGTCGAAGCCTTCCTGAATTTATTCTCCCGCCAGTCGTATCACATCCAGCGATTCATCTCCGGTGAATTTGAACAAAAACTAATCGAGATCCTCAGCCAGGAGGAATTTGACATCATCCAGCTGGAGATGCTTTACCTGACTCCGTATTTAAAAACGATCCGGAGGTACTCCAAAGCGAGGATCGTCCTTCGTGCACATAACATCGAGCACCGAATCTGGGAACGCATTGCCTGTAATTGTAAGAATCCGCTGAAGCGGATCTACCTGGGACATATCTACCGGACACTGAAACGTTATGAGCTCAGCGCACTTGAACAGTTCGATGGCATCGTTGCGATCACCCGCAATGATGCTTCCTTTTTCCGTAAGACCGGCACCCGGAC
The DNA here is from genome assembly GCA_035342335.1 of Bacteroidales bacterium. NCBI lineage: Bacteria > Pseudomonadati > Bacteroidota > Bacteroidia > Bacteroidales > Bacteroidales bacterium. The sequence goes on along the minus strand of DAOQWY010000004.1, from coordinate 190,773 downwards.
TCCGGTGATCGACATTCCCTTCGGCGTTCATCTGCAGGATTATCCCAAACCTCAGGCCGCTGAATGCTCAACGCCTTCTCTGTTCCACATCGGAGCCATGAACTGGTATCCGAACATGGAAGGGATCCGCTGGTTTCTTGACCAGGTGTGGCCCTTGATCCACCGCGAATTTCCTGGGCTGACCTTCACACTGGCAGGACGAAATATCCCCGGGTGGATGTACAGCCTCCGGGTCCCGAAACTGGAAATCGTTGGGGAGGTTGAAGATGCCATGAAATTCATCCGGTCGAAATCCATCATGATCGTGCCGCTGTTCTCCGGCAGTGGCATTCGCATCAAAATCGTGGAAGGGATGACCGCTGCCCGAACGATCATTTCCACACCGGTCGGCGCAGAAGGAATCCACTGCGAGAACGGGAAAAATATCCTGTTTGCCAGCACACCGGAGGAATTCGTGGAGGCAGTCAGGTCCTGCATCCAGGATCCGGAAAAATGCCGGACGATCGGAAACAATGCGCGCGGACTGATCGAACAGGAGCATAACAATGACCGGCTCATGGAAAAACTTACTGATTTTTACCGGTCGCTCAGCATCAATTGAAATCATCACGGCAATGGAACAGGGTTTTTATTATTTTTGCCCGGTAAACAGTCTTTTCCCATTTAATGGCGTAGCAGAATGAAGTTGTTTGTTCTCTTGTCGCGGGTACCTTACCCCATTGAAAAGGGAGATAAGCTCAGAGCCTATCATCAGCTGCGCTATTTGTCGAAAAACAACGAAATTGTCCTCTGCGCACTGAACGATATCCGGCTGCCTGAAGGTACACTGGAAGCCCTCAGACCGATCTGCAGGGAGATCCACGTGATCAGGCTTTCCAAGCCCGGGATCCTGATGAACATCCTCCGCGCTTTCTTCACCGGTAAACCGCTACAAGTCGGTTACTTTTATTCACCGCAGGCCAGGAAAAAAATCCGGCAGCTCATCTCAGTGGCCCAACCCGACCATATCTATTGCCAGCTGCTGCGGGTTGCGGAATACGTAAAAGACCTGCCCCTGCCGAAAACGCTCGACTATCAGGATGTTTTTTCCAAGGGCGTGGAGCGGCGTATCCATACGTCCCCTTTCTATCTGAAGCCCGTTCTGAAACTGGAATACAGAAGACTGCTGAAGTATGAGGCAGACATTTTTGACCGTTTCGATCATAAAACGATCATCTCCCATCCCGACCGCGATCTGATCCCCCGGCCTGACAATGAAAAAATCGTGGTGATCCCGAATGGTGTCGACACGGATTATTTCAGTCCCCAGGCCGTCGAAAAAGAATACGAGGTGGTATTCATCGGCAACATGGGATACCCTCCGAACATCCAGGCTGCGGAATACCTGGCGCTTCAGATCCTGCCCCTGGTGAAGGAACGGATCCCGGGAGCACGGCTGGTTCTGGCCGGAGCCAGTCCCCACCCCAGGGTACAGGCACTGGCGTCGGATTCGGTCACTGTAACCGGGTGGGTGGAGGATATCCGGTCGTATTATGCCCGTGCCAGGATCTTCATTGCGCCCATGCTCATCGGTACGGGGCTTCAGAACAAGCTGCTCGAAGCCATGGCCATGAAAATTCCCTGCATCACATCATCCCTGGCCAACCAGGCGCTGGGAGCCGAAGATGGCACGGAGATCCTGGTCGGAAGTACAGCCGGGGACTTTGCCGGACATATCATCCGCCTGCTGGAGGATCCGGAAAAAGCCGAAAAATTGGCACAGGCGGGATTCCTTTTTGTGAAAAAACATTTCGACTGGGAATCGGCCACCCGCAAGCTGGAAGAGGTGATGGAGCAGCCTGTCCCCACGAAAGCGGGGATCAGCAGTCAGCAGTCAACAGTCAACAATAGAACAATAGAACAATAGAACAATAGAACAATTTAACAATTTGACAATTTAACAATTCTAATGTATCACCTTTATGACCGAACCTACACAACCCTCCGCCGAGGAACGCAACTGGGGCATGTTTTGCCACCTTTCCGCACTGGCCGGATTCATCATTCCCTTTGGAAACATCATCGGACCGCTGATCATCTGGCTGGTGAAAAGAGACCAATTTCCATTTGTCAATGACCAGGGCAAGGAATCATTGAATTTCCAGATCTCCATCCTAATATACCTCGCCGTTTCGGCGGTGCTGGCCCTTTTGCTGATCGGTTTCCTGCTGATGGCAGCTGTGGGAGTCTTCTGCCTGATCATGGTCATCCTTGCCAGTGTCAAGGCCAATGAAGGGGTTGCCTACCGGTATCCCCTGTGCATCCGCTTTATCAACTAAAACTGCCTATGCCTGAGAAACCAGCTCTTCCCAAAGGAACGAGGGATTTTTCTCCGGATGAGATGATCAGGAGAAATTTGATCTTCGATACGATCACTGCTGTATTCAAGCAATACGGCTACCAGCCCATTGAGACTCCTTCGATGGAATTCCTGTCGACCCTGCTGGGCAAGTACGGCGAGGAGGGCGACAGGCTCATTTTCAAAATTCTTAACTCCGGGGACTTTCTCTCAGAAGTCGGGGATCAGAACCTGGCCAGCTGTGAACCTGGCAAACTGGCCCTTCAGATCTGTGAGAAAGGATTGCGGTATGACCTTACGGTCCCGTTTGCCCGCTATGTGGTGATGCATCAGAACGAACTGACCTTCCCCTTCCGAAGGTACCAGGTGCAGCCCGTATGGAGGGCCGACAAGCCCCAGAAGGGACGTTACCGGGAATTTTATCAGTGCGATGTTGATATCATCGGCAGCCATTCACTTTTAAACGAGGCAGAGCTGATCCGGATCATCGACCGGGTCTTTTCCAGGCTGGGAACCGGGGTTCTCATTCGCATCAACCACAGGAAAATACTCATCGGGCTGGCTGAAATCCTGGGACTGACCGACCGGTTCCAGGACCTGACCACCGCATTGGACAAAACCGACAAGACGGGTATGGAGAATGCGCTGAAAGAGCTGTCGGATAAAGGCATAGCTCCATCCGTTCTTGACCGGTTGCGCAGGGTACTGCACCAGAAAGGTGACCACCAGGAGAAGCTCGACAACCTGAAAGAAGCCTTCGTTCATTCGCCCGCAGGCCTCCAGGGGATCCGGGAAACAGAAGAGGTATTTCAGTATTGTGAACCGGTGCTGCGGAAAGGTGAACTCCAGCTCGATCTTACACTGGCCAGGGGACTGAACTATTATACCGGCACCATCATCGAGGTGGTTCCCGCCAGCAGAAGCATCGGAAGCATCTGCGGCGGTGGAAGATACGACGACCTGACCGGGATCTTCGGCCTGGAAGGGGTTTCTGGTGTAGGAATATCGTTCGGCGCTGACCGTATTTACGACCTGATGCTTGAACTGAATCTGTTTCCCGAAACCGCTTCTACCTCCACCCGGGTTCTTTTTATCAACTTCGGACACAAGGAAGCCTTACGGTGCATGGAACTGGCCGATCAACTGCGCGATGCAGGGATCAACACCGAAATCTACCCTGACCTTGCCAAAGTGAAGAAACAGATCGCCTATGCCGATAAAAAAGGAATTCCCTACGTTGTGCTCATTGGCGAGAATGAACTGACCTCTGGGACCATCAGCATCAGGGATATGAAAAAGGGAGAACAATTTTCCACCTCTTTCGAAACATTTCTGAATAACCTTAAAACCCAATAATAACCAGTAATGACGCGAGGCCCGAAGGGCCGAGCAAATGACTATTTCATCCCATGCGTAACTCCATCCTCGAATTCAAGATCAAGATCAACCGTACCTCGCTTTATCGGTAGCCGGTAGCCAGTAGCCGGTAGCCGGTAGCCGGTAGCCGGTAGCCAGTCGGCAGCCTGTCCCGAGGAACTCAGTGACGAGGGATCGGCAGTCAGCAATAGAACAATAGAACAAGGACTAACAATTTGACAATTTGACAATTTAACAATTTATCAATGAAACCATATCATATCACAGGCAATAAACTAACCATAGAAGACATTATCAACGTGGCCCGGCTGGGTCAAAAAGTGGAGCTTCATCCTGAAGCAAAAGAACGTATCATTAAATGCAGGAACATGGTAGAGCGAAAGCTCGAGGCTGGCGAGATCATGTACGGGATCAACACCGGCATCGGAGAGTTTTCGGAGGTGGTCCTGACCGACGAACAGGTAAGCCAGTTCCAGCGCTACCTGATCTACAACCATGCGGCCGGCATTGGCGACCCGGCTCCGCTGGAGCATGTCAGGGCAGCCATGCTGTCGAGGGCAAACGTTCATGCCAAGGGGCATTCAGGGTGTCGCCTTGAGATCACGCAGACACTGGTGGAGATGCTCAACAAGGGCGTAACACCTCATGTTTGCCAGAAAGGTTCGGTGGGTGCCTGCGGCGACCTGGCCCCGATGTCGCAGATCGCCCTGCTGATGATGGGTGAGGGCAAAGCATACTACAAGGGTGAACTGCTGGAAGGCAAAGAAGCGTTAGACCGGGCCGGCATCCCCGTACCCGGACTGAAAGCGCGTGACGGTCTGGCCACCATCAATGGTTCCAACCTGCTGACCTCCATGAGCGCCATCTTCCTTTATGATGCCAACCGCTGGCTGAAACAGGCTGAGATTGCGGCAGCCATGTCGCTGGAGGCCCTGAAGGCCAATATGAAGCCTTATCTGCCCAAGCTGCACGAAGCAAGGGGATTCTCCGGGGCCATCCGGTCGGCCCGCGCCATTCGCAAGGTGGCCGAGCACGGAGATCTGGCCGAAAACCGGATCAAATGCAAGGTGCAGGATGCTTATTCGATGCGTTCCACCCCGCAGGTGATCGGTGCGGCCCACGATGCGCTGGCCTATGCACGCAGCCAGGTGGAGACCGAGCTCAATGGCGTGGGGGATAACCCGATCTTTTTCCCGGAAGAGAACCTGCAGCTTTCCGGGGCCAATTTCCAGGGTAGCCCGGTGGCACTACCCATGGACATGGCAGGAGCAGCCATCACCATGGTCAGCGTTCTGTCGGAACGAAGGATGAACCGCCTGAACAATCCGGCCCTGAGCGTAGGCCTGCCCGCATTCCTGACCAAGGGAGCCGGCATGTTCTCGGGCTTGATGCTCAGCCAGTACACGGCCGATATGCAGATCGTGGAACAACGCATCCTTTCCATGCCAGCCTGCATTCAATCCATACCCGCCGCTGCCGACCAGGAGGACTTTGTTTCGATGGGGATGAACACCGCCCTGAAGAACTTCCAGATCCTCGACAATGCCTATGGCATCCTGGGCATCGAACTGATGGCCGCTGCGCAGGCTTTGGACTTCAGAGAGTACACCTTTGGAACGGGAACCACCAGGGCCAAAGAGGTGATCCGCAAGCACGTGGCCTTCCTGGATGTCGACCGGCCACTCTATCCTGACCATAACGCCATGAAAGCACTGGTCCAATCCTGTGAGATCCTGGAAGAAGTTGAAAAGGTCATTGGAAGCCTGGAATAACCCTTGATGTGTTCCCTGTTCCTCCTGATCGCCTGGTTTATACCAATAAAAAAAACCTTCCTGTTAATTTTTGTTAATTTTTTTTTGGTGGAACCAGGTTTTCTTTTTAATTTGGCTGTCACTTTCAAAAAAAAATTATTAATAAAGCGATTAAAAACGAAACATTCAATTTCATTCTTCCTTCAAGTAGTTGAGAAATAGTAATATCGAATAATTTCTGCAATTTAGTACTAACCTAAAACTATTGATTATGAGAAAATTTACGATGTTGCTTGCTCTCCTTATGTTTATTGGAGTGCAGGCAGTGATGGCCCAAAGAACCATCACCGGCTCGATCACCGGGGCCTCGGACGAAGCTCCGATTCCCGGTGCGACGGTTCTGGTGAAAGGAACGACCATTGGGACCACTACCAACGAATACGGGCTTTACGAGCTGACCGTACCCAGCGATGCCCGTGTCCTGGTCTTCCAGTTTGTTGGGATGATCACCCAGGAAATTGAGATCGGTAATCAGAACGTCATCAATGTCGTTCTGGAGTCAGATATCATGGACCTGGAAGGGGTGGTTGTCACGGCCCTGGGTATCACACGTGAGAAAAAAGCCCTTGGTTACGCTGTGCAGGACGTGAAAGGAGAGGATCTGGAACAAGCCAAGGAAAACAACATTGTGAACGCCCTGTCGGGCAAGGTGGCAGGTGTACAGGTGGTGAGTGCCAGCGGTGCCGTTGGTGCTTCCTCCCGTATCGTGATCCGCGGGAACAGCTCCTTCGGTGAAAACCAGCCTCTGTTTGTCGTCGACGGCGTTCCGATCTCCAACTATTCTTCAGCCGTTGATCAGTATGGCGGACAGGACTTTGGTAATGCCGCCATGGACATTGATCCGGCCAACATCGAGTCGATGAGCGTATTGAAAGGTGCCAATGCCGCCGCCCTGTACGGATCCCGTGCAGCCAACGGCGTGATCCTGATCACCACCAAATCGGCCAAGAAAGGCGCTTCAAAAGGCATCGGCGTGGCCTATACGACTTCCTACCAAATTGAGAACATTGCCTATGTCCCGCTCTATCAAAATGATTATGGCCAGGGATATTACGGAGACGAATGGGCTTATTTTGAATCCACCGGAGCCACCTCCTTTGACCTGGCATCCTATGAAGCCTGGGCCAGGGAAAATGCATTCTCCTACTACGATGGCAACTGGGGTGGAGTGAACGACGGGATCGATGAATCCTGGGGACCAAGACTGGATATTGGACTGAAACTTCCACAATACGACAGCCCCCTGACCGATCCCAACGATCCCGACACCCGGACAGCCACTCCCTGGGTATCCAATCCCGACAACGTGGAGGATTTCTTTGATACGGGACATACCTGGGACAACAACCTGGAACTCACCGGCGGTACGGATAAATCAGCCGCCCGTATGTCACTGGGTTATCAGACCACCAGGGGTGCCATCCCCAATACAGACCTGGATAAATACACGGTGAACTTCAGCGGTACGACAGAATTGTCAAAACGACTTACGGCCACCGTGATTGCCAATTATGTGCTCAACCAGAGTGACAACATTCCTGGTGGCGGATACGATGAGAACAACATCATGCAATCCCTCGGTTCCTGGTTCGGCCGTCAGGTCAATATGAAGACGCTCGAAGAAAACTGGGATACGGATGATGTATGGGGGAATCCTTACAACTGGAACGCCAGCTACCACAACAATCCCTACTGGACTGTCAACAAGAACACGACCTCCAGGGAACGTAACCGTCTGTTTGGAAATGTGATGCTAAACTATAAACTGACCGACTGGCTGAGCATCATGGGACGCGTGGGAACCGATTACTGGAATGAAGTCAGAAAGCATGTTGTCGCTGACCGCTCCATTGAATCCTCCTTCGGTGGATCCTTTACACAAACCGAAATGAGATTTACCGAGACCAATGCGGATGTTTATTTGAATGCAGACAAGGATCTTTCGGAAGATTTTGGCATCAGGGCCACGCTCGGAGGAAACTACATGACAAGGACATACAACTCGTCCACCCTTACCGCAAGTGAACTGGCTGTTCCCGACCTTTACACGATCGGCAACGTGAACGGGAACCCCCAGGTGAGCCAGTACGATGAAGAAAGGGCAACCAACAGCGTGTTCGGATCTATCGGACTGAGCTTCAGAAGAATGCTCTACCTGGATGTCACCGGACGTAATGACTGGAGCTCCACGCTGCCAAAAGACGAATGGTCGTACTTCTACCCCTCCGTGGGTTTAAGCTGGGTATTCACCGAAACCTTCAACATCCCGTCCAATATCCTGACCTTCGGCAAGATCAGGGCTAGCTGGGCACAGGTGGGGAACTCAACGGATCCCTATCAGATCCTGCCCACCTATGCATCCTCCTCTCCGATCTTTGGAGTGCCGCAATATAACTATGCCCGGCAGGTACCCCCGCTGAACCTGAAACCGGAAGAAACCTCCAGCCTCGAGTTTGGAACAGACCTGAAATTCTTCAACAACCGCTTCGGCATTGATTATACGTATTATGACAAGACCACCAAGAACCAGATCATGGCAGTGAATATTTCCTATGCCACCGGTTACGGTTCCATGCGTCTGAATGCAGGCGAGATCCACAACTGGGGTCATGAACTGATGCTGTACGGTTCCATCCTGAAATCGACCAGGGGGCTGAACTGGGAAATGACCCTCAACTTCTCAAAAAACAATAACGAAATCGTTACGCTTTACGGAGATCTGCAGGCGTATACCATCGTTTCCTCCTGGGGTGGCGTTACGATTGAGGCAAGACCGGGCGACCCGTGGGGAGTCATCCGTGGCAGAGCCGCCCTCAGGGATGATGATGGTAACATAATCGTTAACGAGGACGGACAGCGCAAACTGACTTCCCTGCCTGTCAATATCGGCAATATCAATCCCGACTTCGTTGGCGGTTTCAGAAATACATTCAACTGGAAAGGCTTCATGCTCACCTTCCTGTTTGACTTCCGCAAAGGCGGGGATGTGTTCAGCGTGACCGACTGGTTCGGCGCCTATGCAGGCATTTCGGCTGAATCAGCAGCGGAGAGCTACGACGACGATGGCTTCGTCAGGGCAGTGAACGGCCAGGTGCGTGAAAACGGACTGATCATCAATGGAGTCAAAGAAGATGGTTCGGTAAATGATATCGTCATTTCAGCACAGAGCTATTATGAAAACTATTGGGGATGGCCTGAACCCAGCATCATCGACGGTAGTTTCATTAAATTCCGCGAGCTGATCTTCGCTTATGACTTCCCGAGAGACCTGCTCGCAAAGTCCAATTTCATCAAAGGGCTTAACCTGTCGTTCTACGGCAGAAACCTGGGATTGCTCTACAGGCATAAAACCAATGACATCCGTATCGATCCGGAAACTGGTTTTGGCGCAACCAACACAGGTGTGGGTCTTGAACAGTACCAGCTGCCTCCGGTGAGGAATCTTGGATTGAAACTCAGGATTTCTTTCTAGCAGGCCGAATTCAGTTCTTTACATTGTATAAATACTAAAAACGATGAATATGAAAAAAATAGTGAATTTAAATATTCTGCTGGTTCTGGTGCTCATCTTTTCTTCCATCTCCTGTACAAAAAATTTCGAAGAGATGAACGTCAACCCCAACCAGCCTTCGGATGTGCCATCGACCAACATCCTCGCCTTTGACCTGAGGTATGTCGGTGACAACCTATTCAACGCCTGGCAGGGCATGAACGAAATGTGCAGCTATGCAGGGCATATCTCCAAGATCCAGTACATTGACGAAGCGCGCTACGAATTCCGTGAAGGTGTGGTCAACAATGCCTGGGCTTATTATTATTACTCCATGAACGACCTGAAAGTGATCCAGGATAAAAGCGATGCGGAAGGAACACCGAACATGAAAGCGGTTGCCATGACATTCCAGGCCATGCTGCTTCAGATGACCACCGACCAGTGGGGTAACGTTCCCTGGAGGAGTGCTTTAAAAGGTACCGATCCGGACGACCAGGTCACCCTTCCCCCCTATGATCCTCAGAGTCAGATCTATGATGACATTCTTGCTCAACTGAAGGCTGCAGCGGATCTCTTTGCCGAGGGCCACGACGATGACCTGGGCGATGGTGACCTCCTTTTCCACGGAGATGTTTCCAAATGGCAGAAATTCTGCAACTCCCTGCGGCTGCGTGCTGCCATCCGTATGTCGATCGTGAATCCCGGCGGAGCCAAGGCCGTCATCGAAGAAGTCCTGGGCAATGCCGGCAAATACCCGGTCATGCAAAGCAATGATGATAATGCCTTCATGTACTGGCCCGGTACCTCCCCCTACAAGGAGCCCTATTACGAAGACAGTGAAACACGTGATGATCACGGGGTCTGCAGTGTGCTCGTCGACATCCAGCTGGCGAACAATGATCCGCGGTTACCGGTCTATGCCCATCCAAATCCGGATGGTGTATATAAAGGCGTTGATCCCGGCGCGGTCGACGACTCCGAAATCGTCCCGACAACCTCCCGTATCGGGGCAATTTACAGGGACGACCCGGCGGGATTCACCCCCTTCATGCGTTACGCCGAAGTAGCCTTCATCATTGCCGAAGCTGCCAAGAACGGATGGGGCACACCAGGCTGGACAGCACAGAGTGCCTATGAAGCCGGCATTGTTGCTTCCATGGAAGAAAATGGAGTAGCAGCAGGCGATATTGAAACCTATATGGCCCAGCCGGCCATTGCCTGGAACAATGACATGAAGCAGATCTACCTTGAGAAATGGATCTGCCTGTACAAACAGGGCCAGGAAGCCTGGGCCGAAAACCGCCGTACCGATGTGCCGGCAATTGACGTGGCACCCGGATCCGTCTATGTGGGTGTTCATAACCGGCAGCCTTTCCGCTATCCTTATCCGACCACAGAAGCCAACCTCAACGCAACGAACCTTGAGCCCGAAGCTGCCAAGGTCGTGGATCAATTCTGGGGCGAAAGGATGTGGTGGGATAAACGTACAGGCGTTAACTAATCCCACAGACTGCTGGCCAAATGGAGGCTGCCCCGAATCCCGGGGCAGCCTTCTTTTTTTTCACTGAAGCGAATACCCCGAGGTTAGTTCCCGGCCTGAAGGCCGGGGTAAGTGAACTTTTAAAAAGCAAAAAAAATTTCTGTTGTGAATTATATTTTATTTTGTATCTTGCATACTTGAAAAATCTATATTATAATCGATTGTAAATCATTATCTTAAGAGAATTATTAACAGTAATAATTTCTAGTAGTCAAACTATGTCAAACTAAAAACTGGTGATTTATGAAAAAAGTTACCCTACTGCTTGTACTACTGCTCTTTATGGGCATGAACATCGTGCAGGCACAGAAAACGATCTCCGGGACAGTAACCAATTCCGATGATGGGCAACCCATCCCGGGAGCCACCGTCCTGGTGAAAAACACCACCATTGGTACGACCACCAATGAAGATGGGTATTACCAACTCACCGTCCCGCAGGAGGCAAAATCCCTTGTTTTTTCCTTTGTCGGCCGGGTATCCCTGGAAGTCCAGATGGGTACGGAGAACACCATCGATGCATCGCTGGAACCGGATATCCTCGACATTGAAGGGGTTGTCGTAACTGCACTGGGTATTCCACGGGAGAAAAAATCCCTTGGCTATGCCGTCCAGGAAGTGACCGGTGAAGACCTGTCCAAAACGGCTAATCCCAACATGCAAACGGCCCTTTCGGGTAAGTTTGCGGGCGTTGAGGTGCGGCAATCCTCCGGGATGCCGGGTTCACCCGCCACCGTCTTTATCCGCGGGGCCCGTTCTTTCGACGGTGACAACACACCCCTGTACGTTGTCGACGGTATGCCCATTACCAGTACCCCCGACTATTCACAGAATGTTACCGGGGCTTACTTTTCCAACCGGGCACTCGACATCGATCCCAACGACATCGAGAACATCAGTGTGCTGAAAGGACAGGCTGCTGCTGCTCTTTATGGATTGCGCGCTTCCAATGGGGTGATTCTCATCACCACCAAGAAGGGCGCCACCACACAGGTAGGAAAACCCGTCATGGTCACTCTTTCCACAAATTTTACCTCCGATGTGGTCGCCCGCCTTCCTGAAGTGCAGCAAACCTACGCACAGGGATACTACAACGACTTCTACGCGGCCAACTCCTATTCCTGGGGACCCAAACTGACGGATCTGCCCAATGATCCCACCTACGGTGGAAACAACTTCGGGCAACAAGGAAAATGGTGGGATCCCTACAAGGGAGGCTGGCAGGATCCTGTTGCTTACAACAATCCTGAAAATTTCTATGACAAGAACGGATCCACGTTCTCCAACAGCATCAACATCGCCGGTGCAACCAATGCAGGCAACTATTCCGTGGGCTTCAGCGCCAACAACCAGAACGGGATCATCAAAAACACCGGGATGGACCGTTACAATGCCAAAGCAGCAGGTAATTTCAAAATGGGAGAAAAATGGGAAACCGGATTTTCAGCCAATTTCTCGGATGTCACCCTCAACAAGATTCCCTCCGGGAACTCCAGCTACCTGTTTACAGTCTATGGTGCTCCTGCCTCCTTTGACCTGGTAGGCACACCCTACCACCTGGAAGGCCCGCTGGGCGATTACCGCCAGATCAGCTACCGCCGCGGTGCCGTGGGTGAAAATCCAAGATGGGCGGTGGAAAACAACAAGTTCCTGGAAGGCACAACCCGTTTCTTCGGAAACACCTACCTGCAATACGCACCCATCGACTGGATGAAGGTCAAATACCAGATCGGTATTGATGCCTATAATACAGATAACGAAGATATCTACCAGATGGGAAGTGCAGGCACCGGCCAGGCCCTGCCCACGGCAGCCGATTATACCAATCCCAATAAGACCACTTTCGGTTATCGGGCACCGACCGGCGGATCCATCAATAATTACGGCGTGATGCGTACGGTGATCAATTCATTGGCAACATTGACATTTGTCAAGCAATTCGGTAATTTTGGCGGATCCCTGATCCTGGGGAATGAATTCATCGACAATAAATCCAGGTACTGGACCATGCTCGGAACGGGCTTCACCCTCCCGGGATGGAACAACATGTCGAACACGACCACTCAGACAGCTGATGAGTCGAAATACTGGGACAGGACCGTCGGATTCTTCGGCAACCTTTCGCTGGACTACAAAGGCATGATCTACCTCAATGTCACAGGACGTAACGACGTGGTTTCAAGCATGCCCAGCGGCAACCGCTCCTTCTTCTATCCCTCTGCATCACTGGGATGGGTGTTCACTGAACTGGCCGGATTGCAGGGCAGTACCATCCTGAATTTTGGCAAGGTCCGCGTATCCTATGCTGAAGTCGGACAGGCCGGTAATTACAATAAGCCGGTCTATGTCCAGGGAGGCGCAGGCAGCGGCTTCCTGAACGACGGGATCCTATTCCCGCTGGGCGGGGTCACAGGTTATAAACCCACAACAACACTCTACGACCCCGAACTGGTTCCCCAGAATACCAGAACACTCGAATACGGGATCGAACTGAAATTATTCAACGACCGTATTGGACTTGATTATACCTTTTCTGACCAGACTGCGGAAGACCAGATCTTTGCCGTTCCCCTGGCACAATCTACCGGATTTGCCTCCTACGTGACCAATGCCGGGAAAATGACCTCAAAAGCGCACGAAATCGTGCTGTACCTGACACCGGTAAAACTTTCCAATTTCCAGTGGGACTTCTTTGCAAACTTCACCAAGATCAAGAATGTCTGTGAAGAACTCGCCGAAGGTGTTGAAAACATCGCACTGGGCGGGTATGTGGAACCGAACATCCGTGCCTCCGCCGGCGATACTTATCCGGCCATTTATGGAAATCAGTATGCACATCCCAAAGATGAAAATGGAGATCCCATTATGAATCAGGTCCTGGTGGATGAAGACCCCGACAGCTACTATTACGGCATGCCCCTGATCGGCGACTTTGGAAAGATCGGCGATGTATCGCCCAATTTCATCCTTAGCTTCACCAACACCTTCACCTTCTTCAAGATGCTCACCCTGGGCGTTCAGCTCGACTGGAAGGATGGCGGCCAGATGTACTCCGGTTCAAATCGTCTGACCAGGCTGTATGGTGCCTCCGGAGAAACCGAAGACCGTGAAACACCCTATATCTTTGGCGGACAGACTTCACAGGATGGCGTAATCAACATCTGCCCGGATCTGGAAGCGGTGAAAGCCGATGGAACACCCAACGACATTGTCAGAGGTGGCGTTGATGATTTCTACGCTTACCCGGACCTCTACAATGATGTGTTCGGAAGCATGTCGGAATCCAACATCTGGGAAACTTCCTTTGTAAAGATCAGGGACATCACCCTTGGCTTCAATTTCCCGAAGAAACTCGTTTCACCTGTTCTGCAGGGTCTCTCCATCAACCTGTTTGCCCGAAACATTCTCCTGTGGACAACCCTTCCGAACTATGACCCGGAAGCCTCACAGGGAATGGGAAACATGCAGGGAGGCATGGATTACATGTCGCTGCCGCAGACCACTTCCTTTGGCGCCGGCTTAAACATCATTTTCTAATCTAAAAAACAGATAGCGTATGAAAACACTAAAAATATTGCTGGTTACCGCTCTTGGTCTCAGTCTTTTCGCCTGCAGCGATGAAAAGATGGATGAAATCGACATGGAGCGAAACGATGCACTGAATATGGAAGCCGGGAGTATTCTTCCGGATGCCATCCTGAAAACAGCCTTTGAAACCACCGGCTGTGATATCGCCTGGTATGCCACCGTGTATATCGAACACAGTGCCGGCACCTGGGCCCAGTCAGCCGTAGCTGACAAACGCCAGGCCCAGAACGATGCCTCGCTAATGAACAACAACTGGAACGGTCTGTATGATGTTATGAATGAGCTGAAAGACATTCTGACCAAAACCGCTCCGGATGGCACGGAACCTGAAAACTACTGGGCAAGAGGGATTGCCCAGGTACTGACCGCCTATAACCTGGCAGTGGCCACCGACATGTGGGGTGAAGTGCCCTGGACAGAGGCCCTCATGGGCGCTGAAATCCTTCAGCCGAAATACGACAAGCAATCCGAACTGTATCCCAAGATACAGGCCATGCTGGATGATGCCATTGTGAACCTGGGCAAAACGGTGAACAAGATCCCTTCTGCCGATTACATCTACGGCGGTGATCAAAACGCCTGGATCAAAGCAGCCTGGTCGCTGAAAGCACGTTATGCCCTGCGCCTGTCAAAGATCAATGGCGCTGCTGCTGCAACAGAAGCCCTGAATTATCTTGCCAATGGCTTTCAAAGCAGTGATGATAACTTCCTGTTCGATGCCTTTGAGGCCACTGCATCAGGCGAAAATCCCTGGTACCAGTTCCTCAACGACAGGACCCATCTCTCCGCTGGACAAACATTGTTCAACCTGATGAATGAACGGAACGACCCGCGTATCGCTGCCTATTTCACTCAGATCGAGGATGCTTACAATCCGGCACCCAATGGCACAGCCGTAGAAAACCAGGGTGGGACGTACTCAACATCGCTGATCACTGAAAACGGACGTACAGCTCCCATCCCGCTGATGACCTATCACGAGCTGAAGTTCATTGAAGCCGAAGCGAAATTGATGAAGGGAGATGCATCCTGGGCCTATTCGTTTGGCGAGGCCATTGCAGCCAACTTTGCCTTCCACGGTGTTGAAGGGGCAGAGGATTACATCCTCAACGAAGTGGCACCCAGGATACCGGGAAATGAACTGAAGGAACTCATCACGCAGAAATACATTGCGTTCTATGAATTTGAAGCGATCGAGGCCTACAACGACTACCGCCGTACAGGCATACCGACGATGCATAATCCAAACAACGCCACAAAAGGTTTCGTCAACAGGTTCCCGTTTGCACTGAGCGAAGTGTCATCGAATCCCGATAACGTGCCTTCACAGTATCTCGGAGACGAGAACTTCGTCTATAACTACAAGGTTTGGTGGGCTGGGGGAACAGAATTGGTTCCGTAAGAGTAACTGTTTTACGAGGTTGTGTCAAAAGTCATTTTACACCGCAAAGCCGCGAAGCCGCTAAGAAAAAAAATATTGATTATGAGGACTTTGCGTCTTTGCGTCTTTGCGGTTTTCATTATAATAATCCCTTTTGACACAACCTCGTAAAGTCAAAAATCCTTCATCAGGGGGTAACATTTGTTATCCCCTGATTTTTTTGTGTAAGCTGCCTGGTGTATTCCATCCTTAGGCTGTCGAACTGTGGCCTGTAAACCGGTTTCACCGGATCGGCCGGGGGGGATTCCATCTTCAGGGGATCGATGGGAGTGCCATTTTTATACACCCGGAAATCCAGGTGCGGTCCGGTGGATAAACCCGAGGAGCCAACATACCCGATCACGTCCCCCTGCCTGACACGAAGTCCCTCCCTCATGCCTTTGGCATACCCGTGAAGGTGCATGTAAATCGTGGTATAAGTGGTATTATGCCTTATTTTGATCATTCTCCCTCCTCCCCCTTTCTGGTACGACATCTGAACCACCACCCCGTCGCCGATGGTCCGGACAGGGGTTCCGACAGGTGCCGCATAATCCACCCCGTGATGAGGGCGCCGGATCTTCAGTACCGGATGATAACGGCTGTGCGAGAATTTGGAACTGATCCTCCGGTACTCCAGCGGTGCTTTTAAGAAGGCCCGCCGCAGGTTCCTGGCCTGCTCATCGTAATACCCCGCCACGCTGTCCTGAACGAAATGGAAAGCATAAAACGGATGGCCGTCATTGTTCAGGCAGGCAGCCAGCACCTTGCCGATGCCGATCGTGTCCCCTTCCGCAATCAGCTGCTCGTATAGCACATCGTAGGTATCCCCCTTTTGTATCCCAAAAAAGTCGACCGTCCAGGCATAAATATCCGAAAGCTCCATGGCCAGGGCAGGGTCGGCACCGCTCCCGATCATGGCATTCCACAGGGAGGAACTGATCGATCCGTGGGTGGTCGTCACGATTCGCTTGATATCCTTCACGTTCCTGTACACGCAGAGCGAATCGGTCAGCCGGTAAACGACATAGGAAACAGGGGAATCCTCATAGACCAGGTAATGTGCCTGTTGATCAGCATCGTCACCGCACATGACCGTATAACTATTCCCCGTCCGCAGCTTTCTCAGGTCAAAGACAGGCTGACTGAGCCTGATGATATTATCAACTGTCTGATAATCAACACCATAATATGTCAGAATATCCGACAGGTTCTGATCTTTCAAAACGGTACGGTTAAACAGGTTGAAAGAATCGATCACGATCCCATAC
This sequence comes from Bacteroidales bacterium, assembly GCA_035342335.1. NCBI lineage: Bacteria > Pseudomonadati > Bacteroidota > Bacteroidia > Bacteroidales > Bacteroidales bacterium. The sequence continues at coordinate 173,935 of DAOQWY010000004.1, read as the reverse complement.
TTCATCTGAGGAGGCGGGGGATCAGCAGGGGGAGCCTCCATGTATTCATCCCGTATGAAATAACGAATAAGAAAAATAATTGCCAGCGATATCAGCAGCAGTATGACGATTTCAAGTACTCTCTTCATGCAGTGACCAGCAGATATTAATACCCCTCCCCCGTCGAGGTTGTGTCAAAATACATACTTTAAACACAAAGGTACTCAAAGTGCTTCACGAAGGAACACTAAGGGATTGATAATCAGTAATATTACTTTGTGTCCCTTTGTGAAAACCTTCGTGTTCCTTAGTGGTTAAGTACTTATGACACACCCCCGTGCAGGGGTAGGGTAAAATTAAAAGAACTCATTACCGGGGTACAGTCTTATTTCCGTCCGCCGTCGCAAAAGTAACGGAATTAGATTAAAGGATCAGTGAATTTCACTGCAAAATCATATCCTTTGCGTAAGGCAGCCAGGTTAAGATCGATCAATTCCTGGCCTTTAGAGGCAAAAAAATCAGCGATGGCTTCACCGAATTTTTCGAAAGGGATCATCAAAAAAGGTACGGAAGCGCCGAGCATCATGGTGTTCATCATTCTGGTGGAGCCCAGGTCCTTAGCCATCTCCTCAGCATTGAGCGCCAGATGGCGGGGTACTTTTTCAATTTCCCTGAGGATCATTTCCAGATCAGGGTAGTTGGAAATGTTGACGTAGGGCTGGGTATTGGTAACCAGCCAACCATCGCCTGACAGCATGGGAAGGTAACGCAGTCCTTCCATGGGTTCGACCGATAGGATCAGATCGGCCTTCCCCTCAGGGATCAGGTCGGAAGCTATTTCGGTATTGGACATACGCAGGTGAGAGTGGACTTCTCCGCCACGCTGGCTCATCCCGTGTACCTCAGCCTGTTTGAGAAACAGACCGGCTTTCATTGCGGCCAACCCAATGAGGGCAGAAATGGAAAGGACTCCCTGCCCTCCAACGCCTGCAAGGATGATATCTTTTTTCATGCGATCTCCTCTCTGACCGGCTTCTGACTCCTGGCCTGCTTTAATTTCCTGGCGGCAGTCTGGATGCACTCCCGCCGGGGTATGATCACTGAAACACCTTTATATTCGAGCTCCTGCCGTATGATGTTCAGATTCGTCTCGTGGTTTTTGGGAATGGGATTCAGGATATGGATATGGTCCTTTTCAACGCCAGTTCCCTCACATATGGTTTCAATCCTGGGCGAAGCCAGGGAAGGCTGGCCTCCTGTCATGGCTGTGGTCTGGTTATCCAGGATCACCACGGTGATGGGTGACCGGCTGTTCACTGCATCCACCAGGCCGGTTATGCCTGAGTGGATGAATGTGGAATCCCCAATGACGGCAATGGAAGGGACCAAGCCGGCATCCGAGGCGCCTTTGGCCATGGTGATGGAAGCACCCATGTCGACCAGCGAATTGATGGCCTGATAGGGTGCCAGGGCACCCAGCGAATAACATCCGATATCGGAGAAAACCCGGCCCTTCGAAAACGAACTCACCGCTTCATTCAGGGCATTGAACGAAAAAATATGAGGGCATCCCTTGCAGAGCGACGGCGGACGCGAAACAATCCCTTCAGGCACAGGCAATCCCGGTTGCAACGGCAGTCCAAGGGCCCTGGCAACCTTGCCGGGATTCAGCTCACCTTCCATCGGGAGCGTACCATCCATCCTGCCCACGATCTTCTTGCCGTCATTGAGGTACCCCCTCAAAAGTTCTTCGATAAAGGGATAACCATCCTCCAGAACGAGGATCCGTTCGCAGGAACTGTAAAGTTTTTCCATCATTGTCCGTGGCATGGGATACTGCCCGATCTTCACCACCGGATGAGGACACTTTCGGTCATCATAGTTCTCAAGAAGATAATTCAAGGCAATGCCGGCTGCAATGATCCCCAGGGATCGGTCAGGACCGTCGGTCCAGTGGTTGAACCTGGATCCTTCTGCCTCGCTGATCACCTTTTCCTGCTTGGCAAGCAACTCTTTATAACGTTTCCGGGCGCTGACGGGCAAAAGAATGTATTGCATCGGATTATCGGGCAACCGGATCTGATTTTGACCCACGACCTTCTGGCTGCGCTTCACCACGGCGCGGGAATGGGCAAGTCGTGTAGTGATGCGGATCAGAACAGGAAGTTTCAACCGTTCAGATAGGCTGAACCCTTCATGGACCATGTCGTATGCTTCCTGCTGATTGCCGGGTTCAAGAATGGGCAACATGGCAAATTTTCCATAAAAGCGCGAATCCTGCTCATTCTGTGAAGAATGCATCGACGGATCATCAGCGCTGACCACCAAAAGGCCCCCATTGGCTCCGGTGATGGCTGAGTTCATGAAAGGGTCCGCAGCTACATTCAGGCCGACATGCTTCATGCAGGCCATGCCCCGTTTTCCCGCATAGGATAGGCCTATGGCGCATTCCATGGCTGTTTTCTCATTGGCACACCAGGTGGCCTTGATCTGCCGCTGGCGAGCCTCCCGGGAGCGTTCAACGTATTCGGTTATCTCGGTGGAAGGGGTGCCGGGATAAGCATAAATGCCGGTCAGGCCAGCATCGATGGCTCCCTGTGCAATCGCCTCATCACCCAATAAAACCCATTGATCCATGATAAAAAAAAGTTAAAAAATCAACAAGTGGAATGGTTTCAGACAAATTTAAAAAAAATCCTTCAGTCGAACCAGGACTGCTTTTTCTTTTCCGGCCGGGAAGCTTATTTATACCAATTATAAGTAATTTTGTCCCTCATCACTTAAAAAATCACGATGAATTTCCTGGCCCATGCATTCTTATCCGGAGAACGTCCGGATATCCTGGTAGGGAATTTCATTGCTGACCACATTCCCGGAAATGCATTTGATCATTACAGGGAGGAAATTGTGCAGGGCATTCAGCTGCATCGCCGGATCGATTCGTTTACGGACCATCATCCGGTATACCTCAGGAGCAAAAGAAGGCTGTACAGAAACCAGCATAAATATGCCGGTGTAGTGGCGGATATGTTCTATGACCATTTTCTGGCCACAGGCTGGTCGGCGTACTCTTTCCAGGACCTGACGGAATTTACGGCTCGAAGCTATGCGATCCTGATGCAGAATTTTGATATTTTACCCGCTCGCACAAAGCGAATTCTTCCGTATATGATGGAAGACGACTGGCTGGCTTCGTACGCAAACCTGGATTTCCTCCAGCAAAGCCTCCGGGGTATGGCCATCCGGACACCCTACCGGTCGGGAATGGAAAAAGCTGTCAGCGATCTTCGCGACCATTATGACTCCTTCCGGGATGAATTCCGGGAGTTTTTCCCGGAGCTGATCCTTTATGCGCGGCAAGAGATCGAAAAGATCACTGGCATTGACTCGGGTACAAGTCCTGGACCTTGATTTAGGGGAAAGAACCGTAAAATATACGGGTGTGCCATAAGTATTTAACCACGAAGGAACACGAAGGTTTACACGAAGGGACACCAAGTATTATTATTGGATATCAGAAACTTAGTGTTCCTTTGTGAAGAACTTTGAGTACCTTCGTGTTTAAAAAAATGTATTTTAACACACCCCGATACATTAAATAGCTCACAAGCCCCATGCGGTCAGGAGGCAACCTCCTGCTCTGGCTCTTTCTTTTTGGCTTTCGCCACGATTTCCTCGATCATGGCCGTCGTAACGGATTTAGGACGTTCCAGGGGATACATCAGCGCACGATCCCAGATCACATTGGCGCAGATCCCAATGGCCCGCCCGATACCGAACAGGACCGTATAAAAATCATACTCCCTAACCCCATAGTACCACTGAAGGGCTCCGGAATGGGCGTCAACGTTCGGCCAGGGATTTTTCGCCTTACCGTGCTCGATCAGGATTGGAGGGGCAACCCGGTAGAGAAGGTCAACGTATTTGAAGATGGGATCATCGGCCATATGCTTCAGGGCAAACTCGCGTTGCAGGAGGAACCTCGGATCTGTCTTCCGTAAAACAGCGTGCCCATACCCAGGGATCACCATCCCTGCATTCAGGGTATCCCAAACATATTGCTTCATCTCGTCCTCCGTGGGTATCTTATGATCCATCCTGTCCATCAGCTCGTGAAGCCAGCGAAGGACTTCCTGATTGGCCAGGCCATGCAGCGGACCTGCAAGACCGTTGATCATGGCGGATACACCAAGGTAAACGTCGGCGAGCGTGCTGGCCACCAGGTGACCGGTGTGCGCACTGACGTTACCGCTCTCATGGTCGGAATGAATGATGAAATGCATACGGGCAACATCATCGTAGGGCTTCGGAATGCCCATCATGTGCGCGAAGTTGCCGCCAAGGTCCAGTGCCGGATTCGATTGGACACGCTTTCCGTCACGGTAGAGTTTTGCATAGATGTACGTAGCGATTTCCGGTAATTTGGCAATCAAATTCAGCGCATCCTCAAAGGTTGGTTCCCAGTAGAGGGTCTTGTTCAACCCGGCAGCATACTTTTTTGCAAAAAACGATTCGCGCTGCAGGGTCATCACCGCTGATGAAAAAATGGTCATCGGATGGCTGCAGCAGGGAAACTGATCAATGACGTCGTAGACATAGCGGGGCAGGATCCTGCGTTTGTGAAATTCATCGATCACGTCCTCCACCTGTTCTTCCGTTGGGATTTCACCAATCAGTAAAAGATAGATCAGTCCCTCCACATAAGGGGATTCTGCTCCTTTGGGTCTTGGGAGTTTTTCGAATACCTCGGGCAGCGTAAATCCACGGTACCGGATCCCTTCCAAGGGATCCAGATAGGAAATATCGGTCACCAGGCATTTGAGTCCCCTCATTCCTCCGAAGATCTGTCCGACCGTAACCTGGTCGACAACAACATCGGCATGTTCATGAACCAGGCGGGATACCCTGGGTCTCCATTCTTCAATCTTTTCGCGTAACTTTTGTTTCAGGATGGTCATAAGGCAATGGTTGATGGATTATGATCGGACGTAAAAACTCATTCCATATTTTCGATGATCGCAGAGGCAAATTCGGAACATTTTAAAAGGGTGGCTTCCGGCATCATCCGGTGGTAGTCGTAGGTGACTCTTTTCTGTGCAATCGTTCTTACCAGCCCGTTCCATATCATTTCTCCAGCCTCCTTCCAGCCCAGGTAACCGAGCATCATTCCCCCGGAAAGGATCACCGAGCCGGGATTGACCTTATCCAGATTGGCATATTTGGGTGCAGTCCCGTGAGTGGCTTCAAAGATGGCGTGTCCGCTTTCCCAGTTGATGTTGGCTCCCGGTGCGATTCCGATGCCGCCCACCTGTGCGGCCAGGGCATCTGATAAATAATCCCCGTTCAGATTAAGCGTGGCGATGATATCGAATTCTGTGGCCCTGGTGAGAACCTGCTGCAGGGTGATGTCGGCAATGCTGTCGCGGATCAGCAGTTTGCTCTTCCACTGGCCATTGCCATGCGTGGGCACCAGTGTCAGAGCCTGTTCCACCTCCCTGCGCACAGCACCCTTCTGGGAATCAGTCATCAGGTAATATCCAGGCTCGATCCGTTGCGCATTCTGTTCCGCTGTGAGACCGGGGTTGGCATCCTGGTTGGAAAGGATCCAGCTTTCGCGTTCGGTCACGGTTTGATTCCGGTACTCCTGCTGTGCAACTTCATATCCCCAGTTCTTGAATCCACCCTCCGTAAACTTCATGATATTGCCTTTGTGCACCAGGGTGACCGAAGTTCTTCCGTTGTCCAGCGCATACCGGATCGCAGCACGGACCAGCCGTTTGGTCCCTTCCATGGAAACGGGTTTGATACCGATACCGGAGGTTTCAGGAAAACGGATCCGGTCAACCCCCATCTCCTTCTGAAGGAAACCAATCACCTTTTTAACCTCTGGTGTACCCGCCGCCCACTCGATCCCTGCATAAATATCTTCCGTATTCTCACGGAAGATGATCATGTCCACATCCTGTGGTCTGACCACCGGTGAAGGGACTCCCGGAATATACCGTACCGGCCGCAGGCAGGTGTAAAGGTCGAGCTCCTGACGCAAAGCGACGTTCAATGAGCGGATGCCTCCCCCTATGGGGGTGGTCAGGGGACCTTTGATGCCCACCAGGTGTTCCCTGAAGGCTTCAACAGTCTCCGCTGGGAGCCATTGCCCAAAGCGGTTGAACGAATTCTCGCCCGCGAAAACCTCCTTCCAGATGACCTGCCGGTGGCCCCTGTAAGCTTTCTCCACCGACGCATCGAATACACGCCTGGCTGCCCGCCAGATGTCAGGACCGGTGCCGTCGCCCTCTATGAACGGAATGATGGGATGATCAGGGACCACCAGCCGCCCCTGCTGAAGTGCTATTTTTTTACCTTTCATACGATCTATTAACAATCCAAACTATATAAAGTTCGATATACATTGAAGCGTACGAAGTTAATCTTTTTTTCATAGGATAATGTCGGTTTTATATCATGTTTCGAAGGTTCGAATCCTAACTCCAATCCAAAAAATCCATAATTTTGTGACTTCTTTCAAATTGACATTTGATGAAGTTCCTCGTTAAGATTTTCAGTTCAGGATTCCTTTTATTGATGGTCTTACAGCTGACAGTAAAGGAAGCTACAGCCCAGGATGGGACCATCAGGGGATTCGTTTACGATCAAACCAACGGGGAACCCGTCATTTACACCAATGTCTATCTCTATCAGACAAGCCATGGTGGAGCCACCGACGAGAATGGCTACTTTGCCATATCCCACATTCCACCCGGTGATTATACCTTGATGGTGACCTTCATCGGATATGACACACTGCGCATGCCCGTCACCATCAGACCCAATGATGTAATAACCAAACAGTTGTATCTGAAGGAGGCTTCCTATGTCCTGAAGGGCATTGACATAACGGCCGAGCGGAGTGAATCAAAAACAGAGACCATGGTATCGGTCATCAAGATCACCCCGAAACAAATCAGCCAGATCCCTTCCATCGGTGGAATTCCTGACCTGGCGCAATACCTGCAGGTGCTTCCGGGGGTGATCTTCACAGGGGACCAGGGGGGGCAGCTCTATATCCGGGGAGGCTCACCTGTCCAGAATAAGGTGCTCCTTGACGGAATGACCATCTATAATCCCTTTCATTCCATTGGGCTGTTTTCTGTCTTCGAAACGGATATCATCCGGAATACGGAAGTTTTCACCGGGGGCTTCGGAGCTGAATATGGCGACAGGATCTCATCGGTGATCGACATCACAACGCGCGACGGCAATAAAAAACGGTTTGCCGGGAAGGTGGGGGCCAGCACATTCGGCGCAGAACTGCTCATTGAAGGTCCGATTAAAAAACAACGTGAAGGCGGCTCGGGAAGTTCCTCCTTCATCCTCTCCGGACGTCATTCCTACCTGGACAAATCCTCTGAAATATTTTACCAGTATATTGACTCTGCAGGATTGCCTTTTACCTTTACCGACCTCTACGGGAAAATATCGCTGAATGCCGCCAACGGCAGCAAGGTCAATTTTTTTGGTTTCCGGTATGATGACAGAGTCAATGATTATCAGTCGATCGCCGATTATCACTGGGATTCCTATGGCGTTGGCACCAACTTCCTGGTCATTCCGGGGAAATCCCCGGCCTTGATGGAAGGATATATCGCCTATACCGACTATAAGATCACCCTCGATGAAGGTACCAGTCCAACACGGTCGAGCCAGATCAACGGATTCAATCTTGGCCTCGACTTCACCTATCTGCTGGGAAAGGATATGATAAAGTATGGTGTTGAGATGATGGGATTTAAAACATTGTTTGATTTTTACAACTCCCTCAACCGCAAGATCGAGCAAAAAGAGAACACCACTGAACTGGGAATTTACATCCAGTATAAGATGATCGCAGGGAAGTTCCTGATCGAACCGAGCTTCCGGGTCCAATGGTATGCATCGCTCGGAGACCTGTCACCGGAGCCACGCCTGGCCTTAAAATACAATGCCACGGATGACTTCAGGATCAAGCTGGCTGGCGGATTATACTCCCAGAACCTGATCAGTGCCCGGTCGGACCGCGACGTGGTGAACCTGTTCTACGGATTTCTGTCAGGGCCCGACAACCTGCCTGAGGAATTCGACGGCAAGGATGTGAACCACAAACTGCAAAAGGCCCAGCATGCCATCCTTGGATTTGAATATAACCTGGGAAGGCATATCATCTTTAACCTGGAGGGATATTATAAAAACTTCTCCCAGCTGACCAATCTTAACCGCAACAAGATCTATGACGATTCCGAAGACAATGCGGATAAGCCTGATGAACTGAAGAAGGATTTCATCATTGAAAAGGGATATGCCACAGGGATGGATTTTTCGGTCAAGACCGAATATGAGCGGTTTTATTTCTGGGGTGTGTACTCACTGGGATACATCAAACTGGATGACGGCATCATCGGATACTACCCGCACTATGATCGTCGCCACAATGTGAATCTCGTTCTGACGTATACCCTTGGTCCGGCCAGAACCTGGGAATTCAGTTCACGGTGGAATCTGGGCACTGGGTTCCCGTTTACGGAAACCCAGGGATTTTACGAAAAAATAACGTTTTATGATGGGATCAACACGGATTACACCACTGTAAACGGAAACCTGGGTATCCAATATGGCGAGGTCAACCAGGGCCGTTTACCGGTTTTTCACCGGTTGGACATCAACTTCAAAAAGATTTTCTTTATAGGGAACCACGCGAAATTGGAGATCAACCTGGGAGCCACCAACGTATACAACCGGGATAATGTATTTTATATCGACCGTGTCACCAACGAACGGGTGGACCAGTTACCTATCATGCCCAGCCTGGGCCTGAAATATAGCTTTTAATTTTGGCTTCTATTCTTTGTTCCGGCTGTCGATCAGGATGGTGACCGGTCCGTCGTTGACCAGGGCCACCTGCATCAGGGCTCCGAAGTCCCCGCTTTGGACAGGTGTACCCATCAATCCCTGCAGGGTCCGGATGAAGTGATCATACAACGGAATGGCCACTTCAGGGCGGGCAGCGCGGATATAGGAAGGCCGGTTCCCTTTCTTTGTGCTGGCGTGCAGGGTGAACTGGCTGATGACCAGGATTTCTCCATGGACATCGGTCACAGCCAGGTTCATCACACCCCCGGGATCATCAAAGATCCTCAGCCGTACGATCTTGCCGCACAGCCACTCCGCATCCTCCAGGGTGTCAGCCGGTTCAACACCCAGCAAAATGAGCAGGCCCTGACCAATCTGTCCTTTTACTTTTCCGTTGATCACCACGGAAGCATTCTTAACACGCTGAATGACGACACGCATAACCTGTACATTTATATGATCATCTCATCCCAGTCGCCCTGAAGGATGCGTAAATAGTTCCGATACCTCCCGGCATCGATCGTTCCTTCCTCCAGGGCTTTTTTGACAGCGCACCGGGGCTCGTGGACGTGGGTGCAGTTATGGAACTGGCACTGATGCATCAGAGCACGCATCTCGGGAAACCGCTCGGCAACTTCCTCTTTTTTGAAATCAATCAGCCCAAATTCCCTGATCCCGGGGGTATCAATGATGAATCCTCCGGAGGAGAGCTCAAAAAGCTCTGCAAAAGTGGTCGTATGAACCCCCTTGAGGTGGTAGGAGGAGACTTCGGCAGTCCTTAATTTCAATCCCGGCTCCAGAACATTGATTATTTCTGACTTTCCAACACCCGAATGACCGGAAAAAAGGGTGGTTTTATGCTGCAGAGCATAGGCCAGCGATCTAATGCCTTCCCCGGTCAGGGCAGATGTCCCAAAACAAGCATAGCCTATGTGCGAATACAATGCGACCAGTTCATCGTGACGCTGCTGGAGTTCCTTATCATACAGATCCTGCTTGTTGAAGATCAGTCCGGCCGGAATATGATAGGCTTCCGCCGTTACCAGGAACCGGTCGATAAACCCGGTGGATGTACGGGGCTGGGCCAGGGTGGCAATGAGAAAGGCCTGGTCTATGTTGGCAGCGATGATGTGGGATATCTTTGATAATTTGGTTGATTTCCGGATGATATAATTGTGCCTTTTAAGGATATCCCTGATCACGCCAACTCCTCTGTCGCTGGAATATTCCACCTCCACTCTGTCGCCCACGGCAACGGGATTGGTGGTCTTGATCCCCCGAAGGCGGAGGTTTCCCCTGAGTGTGCAGGAAAGATGTGTGCCGTCGGGTAAACGGACCAGATACCAGCTGCCGGTGGATTTTGTAACGAGCCCTTCCATCTGCATTTATTCAGGATGTAAAGATACAAAAGGCAGAGCCTGTAAGCTTCATCCCATCTTATAAATCTTCCCTGGCAAGCTTTTAACGATTCCTTTGAACTCCAGGGTCAGCAGCAGGGAAGTCACTTTCCCCAGTGTAAGACCTGATTGCAGCGACAACCAATCAACGGTGCATTCCCCCTGTGCATCCAGGATTTTCACCAGCATCTCCTCCTCCTGTGTCAGCGAATGAAACAGCAATGCCTGCCTGCTGCCGGTGAATTCCCCGGATTTTTCCCATCCCATCAGGTAAATGATATCCTCGTTTGATTGTATCAGGGCAGCTTTATTGGTCCTGATCAGGAAGTTACATCCTACCGAATATTCATCCGATAGTCTCCCCGGAACAGCAAACACATCGCGGTTGTACGAATTGGCGATTTCCGCCGTGATCAGGGCTCCACCCTTCCTGCCGGCTTCCACAACCACAACTGCATCGGCAAGTCCGGCAATGATCCGGTTCCGTTTCGGAAAATTTTCCCTATCGGGATTGGTCTCGCTTATAAACTCCGTCACCAGTCCTCCCCATTCAATCATCCTGACAGCCAGTGACCGGTTGGCCTGGGGGTAGATCCTGTCGAGGCCGTGGGCCAGCACTGCCACCGTCGGCAGGTTGTTCAACAGCGCTGCTTTATGGGAACAGGAATCGATCCCATAAGCTAAACCACTAACTATCAATACATTAAATGCAGCCAGGCCATCGATCAGGTGACTGACCACCTCTTTTCCATATTCGGTGGCGCTCCGGGTACCGACCATGCTCAGGATCCTGTCGTTGTTCAGATCAACCGGTCCTTTGACATAGAGCATCATGGGGGCATCGGCACAATGGTGCAGCCGCCGGGGATATTCCTTGTCCGTATAAAACACAGTCCTTATCCTGTTTTTCTCCACGAACCGGGCTTCCTTTTCAGCACGGGAGATCACATCGGCACTGTGCAACGCTCCGGCAAGGGTGTTGCCGATACCGGGAATCCTGAGCAGGGCTTTGGTCTTTTCCCTGAAAACAGCCTCCACTCCGCCGCAGTATGCCACCAGCTTCCTTCCGTTGACTCCCCCCACACCGGGAACCAGGGTTAGTGCAATTTGACAAACAAGCGAATCGGTCACTGAAAGGATGGGTTTACCTGTTAATCCGGAAAAGGCACGAAACGTACCCTGTCGTGGTAATGTTTATTTCCAGGTCAGAAAAAAATTTTACTTTTGATCTTTGATTTCTGCTTTATGATCTTAAACTACATTACCTGGAATGTCCATCCGGAAATATTTCACGTGGGATCTCTGTCGGTCAGGTGGTACGGATTGCTCTTTGCGCTGGGTTTCTACGTTGGGTACCTGATCATGGCCCGGTTCTTCCGCAAGGAGGGTGTTCCCGTCAAGGAGCTGGACAGGCTTACGACCTTTATGGTCGTTGGCACCATCATCGGTGCGCGGCTCGGACATTGCCTGTTCTACGAACCAGCCTACTACCTGAGCCATCCGTTGGAAATACTCAAAATATGGGAAGGAGGACTGGCAAGTCACGGGGCAGCCATTGGGATCATCCTGGCCATTTACCTTTTTTCAAGGAAAAGCTCGCAGACCTTTCTGTGGACCCTCGACAGGATTGTCATCGTTGTTGCCCTGTCGGGCGTACTGATCAGGCTCGGAAACCTGATGAATTCAGAGATCTTTGGCAAGCCAGCTGACCTGCCCTGGGCATTTATCTTTGTCAGGGATAACCTGGTTCCCCGTCATCCGACCCAGATCTATGAAGCACTGACCTACCTGCTGATCTTTATCTATTTGTTATGGCACTACGACCATAAGGGAGGACACCCCCGGCCCGGATTTCTTTTTGGGATGTTTCTGATTTTGATATTTGCGTCCCGGTTTTTCATCGAATTTCTGAAGGAGCCCCAGGTGCAGTTTGAGGCAAAGTACCTTCTGAACCTGGGCCAATCCCTGAGCATTCCCTTCATACTGCTGGGGACCTTCATGGTCTGGCGCTCTAAAAAGAGAAATACCAGGGAAATTACTTAAAAAGTTCCAGCCGGTATTTTATGACCCCATCGATACGGTCGGCAAGTTCTTTCTGGTCATATTCACGGGCAAGCTCCGCCAGGCGGTTCAAGACCATGAACGCCTGTTCCTGGTCTTCTGAATAATATTCAGCGAACTTGCCGGAAAGTGACTGGTAATAGATGATATTCCCTTCGTGATTATTGAGCAGGATCTCGTTCATCCGGTTAGCTTTCTCGATCTCTCCTGCCTGGTAATAGATCTCCAGGAAGGGGATCATGTACAGGTCGAACGGGAATTTTTCGTTGGGAAATATTTCAATCACCCGGTCGGTCACCCTGACTGCCGAATCCGCCTTTTTAGCATCCATTAAGGCCTGTACCAATCGCATGAAATTCTGTTTGGGAATCATGGTATTGCGAAAACTCTCACGGTCCACAGTAACCCCCGGATCGTTCAGGTTACCCCATTTACACTTATTCATCAGGATGTCATATGAGGCCTGCGTGTTCAACCCCGAAAGGCCCCGGATATGGTGTTCGGCTTTTACCGGCATGAACCTGTAGACAAATCCTTCAAGATGACAGTAGGTGTCAATATCCAGTACCTGGCTGACGCTGTTTGGGTTGGCAAAATAAAGAGGGCGCTTCCAGTTGTTGGTCGCCAGAAAATCAAGCAGCATCAAATCGTTCCGGTATAAGTAATTGGTTTTGATCTGCCAGTCGACAAAGGGTTCAATCCGGTCAGCATAGTATGCAGGAACAACGCCGTTTTTCACTGCGTTGGCCGAGTCGACGGATAACCGGACACTTTTGGTCGGAAAATAGTTGATCCATTCGCCGCTCTGGACAGGCAACCTGGTGGACTGACTTTCACTGGCGATGAAATCGATCACCTTTTTCAATTCGGATCTTCCCTTGATACTGGATTCCTCGTAATAAGGGATGATCTCGTTGACACCTTTATTGTACTGTTCTGCTTTCAGGGTAAAGGGCAGGGGATCCGAATCATACACTTTTTTCATCATCTGGCGGACATACCAGTCACCGCTGGCCAGCATGAAATTGACCACTCTGACGTCGGTCCGAATCCCTTCCACCTCCTGGGCATACCACAGGGGGAAAGTGTCGTTGTCCCCGTTTGTGATCAGGATTGCATTCGGAGCACAGGAATTCAGATAGTTGGCAGCAAAATCCCTGGCTGCATATTTACCGGAGCGGTTATGGTCATTCCAGCCCTGCTGTGCCATGATGAAAGGCACCAGTAAAAAGCACAATACCGTCGCAAAGATGGCAGCGTGATGCTGTTTTAAGAAACGGTTGAATAACTCCGCAACAGCCATGACACCCATCCCTAACCAGATAGCAAAGGCATAAAATGATCCCGCATAGGCATAATCCCTCTCTCTTGGCTGATACGGGTACTGGTTGAGATAAATGATGATGGCAAAACCGGTCATGATAAACAACAGGGCCACCACGAAGGTATTTTTCTTATCACGTTTCAGCTGATAGAACAACCCGGCGAGTCCCAGTATCAGAGGAAGCGCATAAAACTTGTTCCGGGCAGGGTTTTTCATGCTGAAAGGCAGATACTCCTGGCTGCCGATGTGCATCTTGTCGATGAAAGGGATTCCACTGATCCAGTTGCCTTCTGAGATCCCCCCGTGCCCTTCAATATCATTCTGACGCCCGACAAAGTTCCAGAGAAAGTAGCGCCAGTACATATGTCCTACCTGGTAACTGAAAAAGAACCGCAGATTCTCACCGAAAGTAGGTTTGTTGATGACCTCGGCTTCTCCCTGCCGGTTGGTATAGCGTATGGGATGACCTTTCACCCTGCCCCACTGCTTGTAGGCGGAAATATGTGACTCCTTCTGGTTACTCCACATACGCGGAAAAATGGTGCAAAAACGGTTGTCATAGTTCGGAATCGAAGACTTTCGATCGTCTGTAATAACGTATTTTCCTGTATTTAAATCTTTTATATAGATCGGATTCCCGTCTTTATACGGATTTTCCGGATCCAGGGGTGCATTGTAGTACGGACCATAGAAAATAGGCCAATCACCATATTGTTCTCTGTTCAGATAGGATAACAGGCTGATGGCATCGGAAGGTTCATTTTCATTGATGGGTGTGTTGGCATTGGCACGGATCACGATCAGCAGAAAAGAGGAGTAGCCGATGAGGATGAACACAAAAGAGAGAACGACCGTGTTGAGCAGGGCTTTCCGGTTGCGAGCCATGTAGAGCAGGGTCAGGAGTACGCCACAGATGATCAGGCGTATGACAAAATTCCCCCCGGAAGAACTTGCAGCCAGAATTAAAACGACCAGGCATCCCAGCAGGATAAGCATCGACCACCGGAGTACGTTCGATACGGGGTCTTTGATGGTATACAGGATACCGGTGACACTTAATCCGATGATGATGATAAAGAAAGCGATCGTACCCGAGTTGAAGGGCAATCCGAACGTGTTGACAAACAGCAGTTCCGCCGTGGCAAACTGGTTAACGATCTCAGGAACGATCACGTACATGATGAAAGCAAGCAGCAGAATGGAAATCACTCCGGTAAGGATCATCCCTTTTGAGGTCGCTTTCTGTTTTTTGTAATAATACACGAATGCAATGGCAGGTATGGCCAGCAGGTTGAGCAAGTGGACACCAATGGAAAGTCCCATCATATAAGCGATGAAAATCAGCCACCTGAAGGCGTGTGGCTCCCCGGCAACTTTTTCCCATCTGAGGATCGCCCAAAAAACCAGTGCGGTGAAAAAAGAGGACATCGCATAAACCTCACCTTCGACGGCTGAAAACCAGAAAGAATCTGAAAACGCATAGGCCAGCGCACCGACCAGTCCGGCACCCAAAACGGTGTAGGCCTGTCCGGCTGTGATCTCTTCGCCTTTGCAGAAAACCATCTTTTCTGCCAGCATCGTAATGGTCCAGAACAGGAACAGGATGGTGAAACTGCTTGACAGGACCGACATCATGTTGATCATGAGGGCAACCCGGGAAGTGTCGCCAAAGGCAAAAAGGGAAAAGAACCGGCCCGCCAGCTGAAAGAACGGAGCACCAGGCGGATGCCCGACCTGAAGTTTATAAGCTGTGGCTATGTATTCGCCACAGTCCCACCAGCTGGCTGTAGGTTCTACCGTCAGCGAGTAAACAACTGTCGCGACAGCAAAGACGATCCAACCCAGGATCGTGTTGTACCGGTTATATGGTTTCATTAAACAGAATTAATTAAGTTAAGGTCAACGATAAAACCCGGGAGCTAAATTATGAATTTTACCTGTACCTTACCGGACTGCCTCCATTTTTCTCACAGATGATCCGGAAAACAAAGAAATGGCCGAAGTTCCAACAAATAATGGCCTGCTGGAACAATATGTGAATTTTTTTGTATTTTTGCAGACCTTTTCGAAAAGGCCTGTTCCTGTCCGATGGTGTAATTGGCAACACGTCTGATTTTGGTTCAGAAGAGTCCAGGTTCGAGCCCTGGTCGGACAACAGCTCTTTTCGAAGGAACGACAGACGTATGTGCTTTGGAATGGAGGGGACCGGCGTCCCCTATTTTATTCCTGCACCATGACACAAACAATGATCGAGCAAACGCAAATAGTGAACATGATCAACGACCACCTTGCCGGCGGCCCGTTGTTTCTGATGGATGTGCTGGTCAAGCCGGGTAACAGGATCCTGGTTTACATCGACGGCGACCGGGAAGTGACCATTGACGATTGCGCCGGGCTGAGCCGTTATATTGAATCCCATCTCAACCGGGATGCAGAGGATTTTGAGCTCAGGGTATCCTCCGCCGGAATTGATCACCCGTACCTTTACCTGAGGCAGTACCGTAAAAACGTGGGGCGCCAGGTTCAGGTCCTGCTAAAGGATGGAACGATCATCCGGGGGGCGCTGCTCCAGGTGGATGAAAAATTCATTGAGGTCAGGCCAAAGAAAAAAAAAGGCGGCAAGGAACAGGATGTTGAACCTTACAGGCTGCCTTTCGATCAGATAAAGGAAACAAAAGGAGTCGTCTCCTTCGATGAATATAACGTTGCTTAATATCAGAATGGGCTATGGAACATATCAATTTAGTTGAAACGTTTTCGGAATTCAAGGAATTCAAAAATATCGAACGCGAGACACTGATGCGCATCCTGGAAGATGTTTTTACGCATCTGTTGACCAAGAAATTCGGTTCGGAAGATAATTTCGACATTATTGTCAATATCGATAAAGGAGATCTTGAGATCTGGCGCAGCAGGGAGATTGTTGAAGACGGCGCTGTTGAGGATCCCAATACGCAGATCGCTTACTCAGAGGCCATCAAGATCGAACCGGATTTCGAGGTGGGGGAAGAAGTATCGGAAGAAATCAAAATGAAGGACTTTGGCAGAAGGGAAATCCTGACCATCCGGCAAAACCTGATCTCCAAGATCCAGGAATATGAAAAAGACAACATCTACCGGAAATACAAGGACAAGATCGGCGAGATCATTACGGGTGAAGTATATCAGGTCTGGAAAAAAGAGATCCTGGTGCTGGATGATGAGTACATCGAGCTGACCCTGCCCAAATCAGAACAGATCCCGACGGATTTTTACCGGAAGGGCGACACGATCCGCGCTGTGGTGTCGAAGGTGGAGATGCGCAACAATACACCGATCATCATCCTGTCGCGTACATCGCCGATCTTCCTGGAAAGGCTTTTTGAATCAGAAGTACCTGAGGTTTACGACGGTCTTATCACCATAAAGAAAATAGTCCGTGTTCCCGGTGAACGGGCGAAAATCGCTGTCGAATCCTACGACGACCGTATCGATCCGGTCGGTGCCTGTGTCGGGATGAAAGGTTCACGCATCCATGGCATCGTCAGGGAATTGAAAAATGAAAACATCGATGTGATCAACTTCACCACCAACCCATCCCTTTACATAACACGTTCACTCAGCCCCGCCAAAATATCCTCCATCATCATTGATGAAGAAAACAAACGGGCAGAAGTCTACATGAAACCCGATCAGGTTTCACTGGCCATCGGCAAAGGCGGATTCAACATCAAACTGGCCAGCAAACTGACAGGTTACGAGATCGATGTCTACAGGGATACCGACACCGATGTGGAAGACGATGTGGATCTCCAGGAATTCTCCGATGAAATAGATCAGTGGATCATCGACGAACTAAAAAATATAGGATGTGATACGGCAAAAAGTGTGATGGAACTCAGTACCGACGATCTGGTGAAACGTACTGAACTTGAGGAGGAAACCATTCAATGGGTGATAAAAATACTGAAAGCTGAATTTGAATGAAATTTAATTGAATCAATAAATTGAGAATCAACCATGTAATTCAAAAATTGAACCGTTGGATGAAATTAATGATTATTTTCGCAATCTGTTAAGAGGCACACCCCTCAGCACTTTATGGAAGAAACGAGTAAAGTAATACGATTAGTCAAGGCCGCCAAGGAGTTTAACATTGGCATTACCACCATCGTGGAATTCCTCAAGAAAAAGGGACACCACCTGGAAGAATCTCCCAATGCCAAGCTTACATCCGAGATGTACGCTTTACTCATGAATGAATTCCAGTCAGAGAAATTTGTCAAGGAAGAAGCGGATAAAATCGGGCTGGACTATTCGGATCATCATACGATCTCCATCGATGACAGGATGCTGAAAGAGGTTGACAAAGAAGGCTCTAAGGACCAGAGCGAACTGATCATCAAGAGTATATCCTTCGATTATGAGGATTACGGATACGAAGATGTAAAGACCAGGCCGTCGGTTGGCAAGGCGGCCGAACCGGTCAGAAAGGTTGCAAAAAAAGAAGCTGAATCACCCAAAGAGGCTCCGGAAGCACCACCAACCGTAAAAAAAGAGGCTGAAGAAGCCAGGGAAGAAAAAGCCGGCGTTTTGACCGGTGTACCGCCGGCTGACGAAGCCCCTGCCGACGGAACAGAACTGATCACTGCTGACCTTAGCGAGGCAAAAACCAAAACAACCGAAGAAGAAACAACCGAACCCGAGGTCATCAAGGCAAAAAAAGGCTTGGAACCGAAGCTTAAGATCCTGGGCCAGATGGAACTTGATAAGCTTACCGGTAAACGGGCGAAAAAAGTGGATCGCCCCGCCAGGCCTGCCGAGGAAGTACCTGTGGCGGAGAAAGAGGCAGAAGCCCAGCCATCCCCCGAACCAGCTCCTGCTGAGGTTAGCGGCACACCTGTTTCGCAAACGCCTGCTCAGACGGAAGCCGTTGATGCAGGGGAAAAAGAGGTTAAAGCTGAAGAACCGCCTGTGGAAAAATCTCCCAGGGATGATGTGAACTTCATCAGGGTAAGAACAGAAAAACTGGCAGGCCCCACCATCCTGGGGACGATCGAGTTGCCGGAAGTCAAAAAACCGGAAAAGAAAAAACCTGTTGCATCTTCCTCGGATGAGCAGCTGAAAGCAAAAAAGAAGCGGAAACGCATCAGGAAACCTTCGGATGAGAAAGATACCCGCTTCGAAGAGAGAAAGACCGAAAAGACAACGAAACCGCGGTTCAAAGACCGCCATATACCCCGTGACCATTTCCGTCCTGAGGTTTCAGAAGATGAAATCCAGAAACAGATCAAGGAAACGCTTCAGCGTTTAAGCGCTACAGGTAAATCGAAAGCTTCCAAATACAGGAAAATTAAGAGGGAAATGGTTCAAAAACTCAAGATGGAAGAAGAACAGAAAATTGAAGAGGGAAAGAAAGTGATCAAAGTCACTGAATTTGTCACCGCCAATGAGCTGGCCACCATGATGAATGTTCCTGTGACGCAGATCATTTCCACCTGCATGACCCTGGGACTGTTCGTATCCATCAATCAGCGGCTGGATGCTGAAACACTGGCCGTGGTGGCCGACGAGTTTGGTTACAAGGTTGAATTTGTCAGCGTTGAGGTACAGGAGGCCATTCTCCATACCGAAGAGACCGACCGGCCGGAGGATCTGGAAGAACGTGCCCCTATCGTAACCGTGATGGGACATGTTGACCACGGAAAGACCTCTTTGCTTGATTACATCCGCCATGCCAACGTCATTGCCGGGGAAGCAGGGGGGATCACCCAGCACATCGGAGCCTATGAGGTGATGCTGGAAAACGGCAAATCCATCACGTTCCTTGACACACCCGGCCATGAAGCCTTCACTGCCATGCGGGCACGCGGTGCGATGATGACCGATGTGGTGATCATTGTCGTCGCGGCCGATGACAACATCATGCCGCAAACAGTGGAAGCCATCAACCACGCCCAGGCCGCCGGCGTACCCATCGTATTTGCCATCAATAAAATTGATAAACCCAACGCAAATACTGAAAAGATCAGGGAACAACTGGCCAAAATGAACATACTGGTGGAAGACTGGGGCGGCAAATACCAGTGCCAGGAAATATCCGCCAAAAAAGGGACGAACATTGACCTGCTGCTCGACAAGGTCCTTCTGGAATCTGAAGTGCTCGAGTTAAAGGCAAATTCCAAAAAACCAGCCACCGGCGCGGTCATTGAATCCTCCCTCGACAAAGGCCGTGGTTACATTGCCAAACTCCTGGTACAGGAAGGTTCAATGAAAGTTGGTGACATTGTCCTTGCCGGAGCTCATTTTGGCAAGGTGAAAGCTATGTATAACGAACGGAACCAAATCATCAAGGTCGCCGGCCCCTCCAAACCCATCCTGCTCCTGGGACTGAACGGAGCACCCCAGGCCGGTGACCGCTTCAATGTACTGCCTGACGAACGGGATGCCAAAGCCATCGCCAACAAACGGCTTCAACTGCAACGCGAACAGGGCCTGCGGACCCAGAAGCATATCACACTGGATGAGATCGGCCGCAGAATCGCCATCGGCGATTTCAAAGAACTCAACCTGATCGTCAAAGGCGATGTCGACGGATCGGTAGAAGCTCTTTCCGACTCGCTGCTTAAACTCTCCAACGAAGAAGTGCAGGTCAACGTCATTCATAAGTCGGTGGGGCAGATCACGGAATCGGATGTGTTGCTGGCTTCCGCTTCCAACGCAGTCATCATCGGATTCAACGTGCGCCCATCCCTCAGCGCCAGGAAACTGGCTGAACAGGAACAGATCGACATGCGGCTGTATTCCATCATCTACAACGCCATCAATGAGATCAAGGATGCCATTGAAGGAATGCTCGCACCGGATATCGAAGAAAAAATCCTTTGTAACGTGGAAGTCCGGGAGGTATTCAAAATAACCAAAGTGGGTTCCATCGCAGGGTGCATCGTGCTGGACGGGAAAATTACACGGAATACGAAAATCAGGGTCATCCGCGATGGAATTGTTGTCTATGAAGGTCAGCTGGGATCTCTTAAACGGTTCAAGGAAGATGTGAAGGAAGTGTCGTCAGGCTATGAATGCGGATTGAGCATTGAAAATTACAACGATATCAAGGCGGGTGACATCATCGAAGGATATGAACAACGGGAAGTCAAGCGTAAGCTATGATGCCTTCCTGATCTTAAAAATCTGTTTCCGGCCGGCTCCGGTTGAAATATACAAAAAGGGCACCCTTACTTCCTGTTCAATAAACCGTACATACTCTTTAAACGCGCTTGGTGCTGCATCATACGATCCCAGGGACTGCAGATCCTGATCCCATCCTTCCATTTCCTGGTAGACAGGTACGACCGGTTCGTGTAAAATACCGTACGGGAACGCATCCATCACGTCAAGGTTCCTGCGGTAGTGAGTGCAGACCTTCAGGCGCTCGAAACCACTGAGAACGTCAGCTTTGGTCATGATCAGGTCCGTAACCCCGTTGAGCATGATCGCATAGCGCAGGGCTACCAGGTCAAGCCAGCCGCATCTCCTGGCCCTTCCGGTGGTCGAGCCGTATTCGTTCCCTTTCACCCGCATCTGCTCACCGGTTGGATCGTCTAATTCCGTTGGGAAGGGTCCGCTGCCAACACGTGTGCAATAGGCCTTGACGATGCCAAACACGTTCCCCACCCTGGCGGGCGCAATGCCCAGACCAGTGCAGACTCCCGCACAGACGGTGCTGGAGGAGGTGACAAACGGATAGGTGCCAAACTCAACGTCAAGCATCGTTCCCTGGGCTCCTTCCGCGAGAATGGTCTTATGATCAGCCAGCTTCTGATTGATGAAGTACTCACTGTCGATGATCCGGAAATTTTTCAGCATCTCAATGGATTCAAACCACTGACTTTCATACTCCTCAAACGGGATCCCGTCGAGCAGGCAGGCTTTGTAATCCCAGTCCGCCAGGGCAACGATCCCCATGTGATGATCTTTCAACGACTTGTACAGATCATAGAATCCTGAATACAGAATTTCACCGAGCCGGATCCCGTTACGGGCGGTCTTGTCCGTATAGGCCGGGCCGATCCCTTTGAGTGTCGACCCGATCTTTGACTTACCCTTGATTTGTTCGTATGCAGCATCCAGCAGCCGGTGGGATGGCAGGATCAGGTGCGCCTTTTTTGACAGGTACAGATTCCGGGAGGCATCCACCTGTTTCTTTCGGAGGCCGGCAATCTCCCTTCTCAGGATGCACGGATCGATCACTACCCCATTGCCGATGACATTGATCTTGCTTTCATGAAAGATACCCGAAGGAATGAGGTGGAGAATATGCCGATCCCCTTCGATCTCGAGGGTATGACCAGCATTGGCTCCACCCTGGAACCGGGCAATGATATCATAATCCTCAGACAACACATCCACAACCTTCCCTTTGCCTTCGTCTCCCCATTGAAGGCCTAACAGAACATCAACTTTTGTCATAGGCTCGTTTTCAGTTTTCGGAATCAGCTATCCTTTATTTTCCCATAAAAAGTAAGTGAATGATGTGAAATTTCCACGTTCAGAAGCTGCTCCACCGCCTCCCGGATCTCCTGGATCCGTGAATCATAGAACTCCCTGATCTGACCGCTGTCAAGATCAATGAAATGATCATGTTTGCTGAATTTATACGCACGCTCAAATTCCGCTGAATTGGTCCCAAACTGATGCTTGGTCACTAACTTGCAGTTCAGCAATAAATCGATGGTGTTGTACAGGGTAGCCCTGCTGACCCTGTATTTATTGTTCTTCATGCGGATATAGAGCGTTTCAATGTCGAAATGCCCTTCCGTATCATAGATCTCCTTCAGGATGGTATACCGCTCCGGGGTCTTTCGGTGGCCGTTCATCTCAAGATAATCGGTAAAAATCTTTCTGACCGCTTCAAAATTTGAATTATCACTATCTTTCATGTCCTAGGAATTTGCGTTAAAGATAATGAATATTCATTTATTAGTATTTAGTTTAAATAAATATAATTTCATTCTTCTTTTTCATCCATCCGGTTGATACGGGTAACCTTTTTCACGTGATCCAGTGCTTTCAGTCTTGAAATGAGGTCATTCACCTTGCCTGCATTCTGCACATACAGCATGATCATGCACTGAATGACACCCTCGTGGCTTTCAAGATGGAAGGAACGGATGTTCAGATCCAGGTGGTCGGAAATGATTTCCGTAATTTCTTTGATCAATCCTTTTTTATCCAGTGCCGTGATCTTCATGCCGGTCAGGAAACCGATGGATTCGTGGGTTTTCCATTTTGCCTTGATGATCCGGTTGCCGAAGCTGGTCATGAATTGGACGGCTATGGGGCAGTTGGTGCGATGCACGTCAATTCTGGTACCATCCGTCATGAAACCGACAATGTCGTCACCCGGAATGGGATTGCAACAGGAAGCAATGATATAAGGTATGTTTTCCTGGTTTGGGTTGATCACAAAAAGCTCCGGTTGCTTTCGGGCCTTTTCAGCTAAAATTTCCACCAGCAAAGCAGTTTCCTGACTTCTGGATTTGGTAAAAGGCCTGGTGATGAGCCCCAGCAGGCCTCCTCGTTCAGTCGGTTGGCAGCATTCCCTGATTTCCTTTATTCCAATCTCCTTCATTGCAATCTGATAATACAGGTCGACCAGAACCGGCAGGTCAAAATATTTCTGCATACGAAAGAGGTTCGCATTATTCATTTCCAGATGCAGCTGTTTGAAGTATTCCTGTAAAAGTTGCCTGCCTTTTTCGCTGAATTTCTTTTTTTCCTCCTTCAGGGCCTCCCGGATGTTCGACCTGGCTTTGGCGGTAACGACGAAATCCAGCCATTCTTCCTTTGGTCTTTGTTTCCTGGAGGCCAGGATCTCAACCTGGTCGCCATTCTTGAGCTCATAATGCAGGGCGACCAGCCGGTGGTTCACTTTAGCCCCGATGCAGTGATTGCCCAGCTCCGTATGGATCAAATAGGCGAAGTCGACGGCAGTGGACCCTACAGGTAAGGAGCGAAGATGGCCCTTTGGCGTGAAAACAGAGATCTCATCCGAAAAAAGGTCCATTTTAAAGTTTTCCAGAAAATCCAGGGTATTCAGCTCAGGCGATTTCAGCATCTCGGATATCTTTCCAAGCCATTGCTCCAGACCTGATGTCCTGGTCGCATTATCCTTGTATTTCCAATGGGCGGCATACCCCTTCTCGGCGATTTCGTCCATTCTTTTCGATCGGATCTGAACTTCCACCCAATCTCCTGAATCGCTCATCACGGTTGTGTGCAATGACTCATAGCCGTTTTGTTTGGGCGTGGATATCCAGTCGCGCAGCCGGTTCCGCAGGGGAGCATAATGATGGGTGATGAGGGTGTACACTTTCCAGCAATCAATCTTTTCAGTTTCCAGTGGCGTGTCGATAATGATCCGGATTGCGAAAAGATCGTACACCTCTTCGAAAGGAATTTCTTTCTCTTTCATTTTTTTCCAGATCGAGTATACCGACTTGAGTCTCCCTTCTATTTCAAAGTTGAAATTTTGCTCGCGGAGTGCTTTTTTGATCGGGTAGATAAAATGGGTGATGAAACGTTTCCGGTCCTTCTCCGATTCAATGATCTTCGCATTGATGTTGCTGAAGATTTCTGGTTCTGTGTACTTCAGGGCCAGGTCCTCCAGTTCGCTCTTGATGGCATACAATCCCAGCCGGTGTGCAAGCGGAGCAAACCAGTAGATGGTTTCCGAAGCGGTTTTCAGCTGTTTCTCGGCCGGCATGGCATCCAGTGTCCGCATATTATGCAACCGGTCAGCGATCTTGATCAGGATAACCCTTACGTCGTCGGAAAGCGTCAACAACATTTTTTTGAACGTCTCCGCCTGAGCAGAATAGGTGAGTGCATCCGTCTTGGAATCAAAAATGTCCTTGATCTTGGTCAATCCGTCGATAATGCGGGAAACTTCAGGCCCGAACACTCTTTCAATGTCCGACAGGGTATGCACTGTATCCTCCACAACATCATGCAACAAAGCGCACACGATGGATATCTCACCAAGTCCGATCTCGCCCGTTACGATACGGGCCACTTCCAGGGGATGATAGATATAGGGGTCACCTGTCTTCCTCCGCATGTCCTTGTGGGCATCCAGGGCATACCGGAAAGCTTTCTTGATGAGCCTGGTATCTTTTTTCCCTGCACCCGGCCGGAAAGCCGACAATAATTGCCGGTAGCGCCGGAGAATTTCCTTATTCTCAACCGTATAATCGACCTGGAACATGGATGCAGAACTGGTGAACTGTATAATTTATGCTGTTTAACAAAATTACTAAAAAGCTTGTTTTACAGGATAAGAACACCATAAAAAGAAGTTTCAGGCAAGATTTTTGTAATTTTGTCACCATCCCATTTTGATTGCCACATGATACGATCGTTTGTCCTTATCCTGCTCCTTACGCTTTCCCTGGTTGTGCATGCCACACACGAAAGAGCAGGTGAGATCACCTACAGGCATATCAGCGGACTGACTTACGAAGTGAAAATCCTGACCTATACCTTCGCGCCCAGCCCTGCCGACCGGCCTGAGCTTGAGATCCTCTGGGGTGACGGAACATCAAGCATTCTGGATCGTGTGGAAAAGACCGATCTGGCGAATGACATCCGCCGGAACGTCTATATCGGACAACATTCGTACAGTGGAGCATCCACCTATACCCTTTCCATGGAAGATCCCAACCGGAACTACGGGATCATCAATATACCCAACTCCGTTAATGTTCCCTTTTACATCCAGACCAAGCTGGTCATCAATCCCTTCCTGGGGCCTAACGACTCGCCCGTCCTGCTGAATCCGCCCATCGACAGAGGTTGTGTCGGCATTCCTTTCATCCATAATGCCGGTGCGTACGACGCTGAAGGCGACAGTCTCTCCTACAGGTTCACCGTCTGTAAAACCGTTGGAGGGAATAACATTCCGGGCTACGAGTATCCCAATGTATCGGATCCAAACCACGATCCCGGAGAATTCACCATCAACCCTGTCACCGGCGATATTGTTTGGGATGCACCTACGCTGCAGGGAGAGTACAACTTTGCCTTCCTGATCGAAGAATGGAGAAACGGCTTGCTGATCGGCACGATCACGCGGGATATGCAGGTGGAAATTGCACCCTGTGACAATACACCGCCGGTCATCGATGTGCTCACCGATACGTGTGTCAAAGCCGGGACGACCCTGACGTTCATCGTTAACGCTACGGACGCAGATAATGATAACATCACCCTGACTGCGACGGGAGGACCGCTGATCCTTGACCAAAGCCCTGCCACCTTCATCGCACCGGAGGATACTTCCGGACTGGTATCGGGTACCTTTACCTGGAGCCCCATCTGCGCACACGTCCAGAAACGGCCCTATTCAGTTTATTTCAAAGCCACAGATGATGGCTATCCGGTAGAACTGGTTGACATAACGACAACGAATATTACCGTGAACGGGCCACCTCCGGAAAATCTAACGGCCCAACCGTTAGGTAACACCATTCAATTAAACTGGGATAAGGTGGGTTGCTCCAATGCAGCAGGCTACGAGATCTACCGCAGGTTCGGCCCTTACGGTTTCGTTCCCGGGCCATGTGAAACAGGAGTGCCGGCCTATACCGGATACGCACTGATCGGTACAGTGAACGCCGTGGAAAATACCTCCTTTTTGGACGACAACAGCGGAGCCGGACTGCTGCACGGTTTGCAGTATTGTTACCTTGTCATTGCAATCTTTCCTGACGGCGCTGAAAGTTATGCATCCAATGAAGCCTGTGCTTCGTTGAAAAAGGACGTGCCTGTCATCACCAATGTCAGTGTCGAATCCACAGGGATAAAAGATGGTGCCATCCGGGTGGTCTGGTCAAAACCTACAGAGATTGATACGGTGCAGGCCCCCGGACCGTATCGCTACCTCATTCATTTTTCCCCAGATTTAAGCGGATCCAGCCTGTCACAAATCGCCTCCTATGATGACCTGAATGACACCATCTTCCTTCATTCCGGGATCAATACCCGTGAACATCCATCCTGCTATAGGATCGATCTGTACAATAACGGACAGGGAAATTATTTCCTGATCGGGTCATCCCAGCCGGCTTCTTCTGTGTACCTGAGAAGTGAACCTTCTGACAACAGTATCCTTCTTGACTGGTCGGAGAATGTGCCGTGGCAGAATGAAAACTATATTATCTACAAGCTTGATGCGGAATCCCAGACGTACGATTCAGCCGGGTACTCCGATACCCGGTTCTTCGCTGATACAGGACTTGTCAACGGCGTCAGCTATTGCTATTTTGTTAGGAGCATCGGCCATTACTCTTCACCCGGTGTGATTGATCCGATCCTGAACAATTCCCAGATTGTGTGCAACATTCCCGTGGACAACGTGGCGCCCTGCCCCCCTGAACTGACGGTGGACACCGATTGTGATCTGGTGGCCAATCACCTTGTCTGGACCAATCCCAATAATTTTTGTGCTGATGATGTGGTCAGATATTACATCTACTTCACCCCTTCACTGGAAGGGGATTACACCATCCTTGATTCACTGCTGAATCCGGCCGACACAAATTATTTGCACCAGAACCTGACGTCCATCTCCGGGTGTTATGCTGTCACCGCCCTGGATACCGCCGGTAATCAGAGCATTTTCAGCAATGTGGTCTGTGTGAGCATCGACAGCTGTTCAATCTACACCCTACCGAATGTTTTCACCCCCAATGCAGATGGATTCAATGATCGCCTGGTTCCCTTCCCCTATACTTCCGTGGAACGTATTGATATAAAAATCTTTAACCGCTGGGGAACTGTTGTTTTTGAAACCACGGATCCACAGATCAACTGGGACGGCAAGAACCAGGACACGGATCAGGAGTGCAGCGAGGGAGTTTACTTCTATGTCTGCGATGTTCATGAGATCACCCTGACAGGGCTCCGGAAAAGGTCGTTGCAAGGGGTTGTGCATCTTTACCGGTAGAGGCCAGGGACCGGAAAGTTCCAAATTCCAGGATCCAAATTCCAGACAAATTCCACTTAATCAAATCACGATCCTCCCTATCAGTAGAAAGAAGACCCGTAGACCCGTAGACCCGTAGACCCGAAAACCCGTTAAAAGGAGCCCTTCCAAGAACTGATGATCGACAAGAAGGCCAAAATGGCAGCGTGCGGCAGGATTCTTTGGGGAGGTAACGAGGTGTTGCACACTCAGGTTGCCCTTTTACGGCTGAGGCGTCTCTGCAGTTTTACCAGAATGAAAACAATGAAGAGGAAAAACACGATGGCGATCAGGACCGGCGACACCAGGGTGAGCACCGACGAGCCCACGGCGGCGGCGTGTTCGCCCGTGGCAACGACCGGATTCCCTGCGCCTGCCGTCAGCTTTGAAGAGGCAAGCCGTGTCAGCACGCTGCCGCCCTGTATGGTGGCAGCAGCTCCTCCGCCCACGATCAATCCGGTGATCCATTTCAGGAAGTCCTGGTCGATGGGCAACACAGAGGTCACCAGCAGCGTACCCGCTCCGATGGCCAGTGGCGTGGTGATCGTATCCAGCAGGTTGTCGACAAAAGGAATATAATATGCAAATATTTCAAAGATGGTTGCAGTGCCGAAACTGATGATCGCCGGCCAGCTGGCCAGCCACTCGAAACTTTCATTCAGGGGAAAGAGACCGGTGCGGGCAGCGATGCTTGCCACAAGCAACGGGATGAAGACCCTGAATCCGCAACTGGCAGCCAGGCCTACTCCCAGGGCAACGGCTGTGATGACTTCTTTTTCCATTTTACCATTCAATTGATTGAATCACTTTATTTTTCTGCAATGACCAGCATCTCAAAATCTTCCGTTGTCAGCTGATCAGAGCGGCTGAATGCACCCAATTTCGCGCCAAAAATTTCAATTTTTCGAAAATTCAGTGACTTTAACAACCAAGTGATCTCGGTGGGCACATAATACCGCTGGTTACAGTCTAACTCCTTCTCTTGGCCTGAATCATCCTTCATCCGCAGAGTGCTGCGATCGCGGAAGGTCATCAGGTCAAAGGTGATGTTCTCCTCAACTGCATTGCCCTCCACCCGGCCGGCATCCAGGAAATCCTTGACGGAATGAAAAATGGGGAAAAAGCCATTCAACGTGGTGAAGATCAGCTTGCCGTCATCCTTCAGGGCACAGGCCGCATTCTGAAGGATCCGGAAATTCATCTCATCGGTCTCCATCAGGGGAAATGCTCCTTCGCAGAGCATGATCACCAGATCGAACGCATTCCTGAACGATAGTTCCCGTGCGTCCTGCTGCTGAAAATCAATGACCAGGCCAGCTTTCTTTGCTTTTTCCCGTGCCCTTTTCAGTTGGGCCTCCGACAGATCGATCCCTGTCACCCTGTAACCGCGCCGTGCCAGTTCAATGGTATGCCGGCCCGTACCACAGCCAAGGTCCAGGACCCGTACGTTCTTATTATACAGGATCTCCTTTTCGATAAAATCACATTCGCCCGGCGTGCCCTGGACGAAAACCTCCCTGTCGTATTGCAGTCCGTAATTTTCAAACAGGGATTCGTACCATTGTTTCATGGCATTGGAGTTTTAAGAACCATTGGAATTGTGCTGCTTGAATGCACTATTTCGAGCCTTGCATTCTTTTGGTGCCTGTATTCATTCTTTTCGCCTGACGGGTGAAGGAGGCGGATGTGCTTCCCTTTCCTTTGATCTGGCCGGAAAAAGAATTCTTTCGGACCCTGGAAGGCTGCGATTTGTTTTGCCTGTTACCGATACCTTTCATTTGGAATGTATTTGATGCCAAAGGTACAATAAATATCCGCGCATACGCATGTATGAGCAGCCGGCTGTCTGGGGATCAGGCTTTCTCAGAGGACAATCCTTTATTTTGATCCCCCCACGCCGCCAGGTCTATTTTCATTCCTGACGGCAAACCTGAGCTGATCCTTTTAATGAGATCCGTTGCTTCCAGGAGTACCGGCTTATCCTTGTAGATCAGGTAGTCCTCACGGTAACGGACAGGGGTGATGTTGGGCATCAGCACGCTGGCCCCTGCATGGAACGCCAGTGTTCTTCCCTCCGGGCTCAGCACATCCAATGCAGTGGCTGATGCAATGTTGATGTCTTTCAGAAGAAGGCGCAATACGGCGATCATTAAAAGACTTTTCTCCAGCCGTTCCTGCGTTGACCATAGCCGGTCTTTTTCTTTAAAAAGAGGTGTCTTCTCATGCTCGATATAGGGACCCATCCCAACCATATCCACCTGGATGTCACTCAGAAACAGCAGATCATCGGCAAGATCCTCCACGGATTGACCGGGAAGGCCAATCATGACGCCGGTTCCGACAAGATAACCGGCTTCTTTCAGATGTTGCAGTGCTCTGATCCGGTTGTCGTAACGATGGAGGTCGTCGGCCGGATGGATCCTGCGGTAAAGATCACGGTTGGTGGTCTCGATCCTCAGCAAATATCGGTGAGCGCCGCTGTCAGCCCAGCAACGGTAGGTTTCCAGGCTTTGTTCACCGCACGATAACGTGACCCTCATCCCCTGGTTGGAGATGCTCTGTATTTTTTTCAGCATCCGCCCGATCCGGTCGATGAAGCTCCTGTCGGTCCGTTCCCCCGACTGGATGACCAGCGAAGTGTACCCCTGCTCCAGTGCCTGCCGCACCACTTCATTCACCTCATCATCGGGGATGTCGTACCTGTGGACATCCCTGATGCCTCTCCTGACACCGCAGTAAAGGCAATTCTTTCTGCAGACATTGGATAATTCGATCAGGCCCCTGACGAAAATCTGTTCCCCCATATGGGCCTTTTTGACCTCACAGGCCCTGGCAAAAATTTGTTCTTTTTCAGTGTCTGATTCAGCCGAAAGCAACCTGATGATCTGGGCACGGTCCAGGCTGGGCTGCAGCAGAATGTCATTGATTGGATCCATCGCTTGTCATAAAAGGAGCGGTCACCCTTTCAAATATGCCATTCATATAGGCAATGGCGAGTCCGTAGTTGGATACCGGTATCCCGGCATTGATGGCGAATTTCAGGCGGTTTTGAAGCTGTTTGCGGGTGATCATGCAACCTCCGCACTGGATGACCAGGCTGTAGGCACGGATATCTGCGGGAACCGGATCAAGTCCTGCCACAACATCCACTTCAACCGATTTTCCGGTGAATTCGCGGATCCAGCGGGGCAGCTTATTCCGGCCAATGTCGTCGCAATTCACCTGGTGCGTGCACGATTCCAGGATCAGTACCCTGTCGCCATTGTTTAGGTTTTCAAGATGGGGTGTACCTTTGAGATAATGCTCAAAATTACCCTTTCTGCGTGCCAGAACGATACTGAAGCTGGTCAGGGGAACCGTTTCCGGCACCAGGTCTTTGACCTTGTGAAATACCTGGCTGTCGGTGATGACCAGTGATGGTCGGATACCCGATGTCTGAAAGAATGACGTAACCTGGTTTTCCTTTAGTACGATGTTGATGCCATCATTATCCAGCACATCCCTGATCACCATGATCTGCGGCAGGATCATTCGGCCCTCGGGCGCTTCCTGATCGATGGGTGTGATGAGAACGACGTAGTCGTCTTTGTGAACAATATCGCCGATCAACGTTGCGTACCGGTAGGCCGTGTCAGGAATGATATCCTTCAGGGCTTCGGTCACTTCCTGCAGATCATTGCTCAAAACCGCACTGAACCTGATCACCGTCGATCCGTACCCTTCTCTCAGGGCTTTCTCCGTTTCAGGGCGAAGCTGCTCCAGATCTTCTTTGTTATGGACAATCAGATAGGGTATGTCCCATTCCCTGAATCCCTGGATCAGTCTTTCTTCCTCTTCGCCGAACCCGTTACCGGTGATCAGCAGTACGCCGCAATCAACTGTTCTGAGCACTTCCATCGTCCTGTTGATCCTCATCGCTCCCAGTTCACCCACATCGTCGATACCGGCCGTGTCGATGACGATGGCCGGACCAATCCCAAAGATCTCGATGGACTTTCTGACGGGATCGGTGGTGGTTCCCGCCTGTTCCGAGACGATGGCAACCTGCTGGTTCACCAGCCTGTTGATAAAGGAGCTCTTTCCGGTATTTCTACGTCCGAAGATCCCGATATGGGGTTTGGTCTCTATGCCTTTGGACATCTTAAAATCGTATATGATAAATTGTTAAATTGTCAAATTGTCAAATTGCTGGCTGCTGATCCTGGCTTCCGTCGGGACGTCGCTTCGCTCCGCTGCTGACCGCCGACTATTAAAAATACAGGTCCCTTTCCCCCTTTTTGATTCTTTCCATGCGTTCGAGCAGGGCATCCTTGCCGGCCGACTTTTCCATCTCACCCAGGTTCTTTTCAATCAGTGCCCAGCCTTTTTCCCGTGTGGCAGCAGGCGCGTAGTCACACAGGTATTCAGCCAGTGTCAGCAGGGCATTCGGGGTACAGAACCGCTTGATGAATCCCGGTACCGAAAATTCCATAAAATGCTCACCAGTACGGCCTTTGCGGTAGCAGGCCGTGCAAAAGGATGGGATATATCCCTGATGGATCAGCTCATCGATCACTTCATTCAGTGAGCGATTATCATTGATCAGGAATTGTTCAAGGTTTAAATTCTGTAATTTTTTCCGATCCTCTTCCGCATAGGCACCCAATTCCAGGCGTGTACCGCCGTCGATCTGGGAGCAACCAAACTGGAGTACTTCATCCCTGATAAAGGAAGGCTCCCGGGCTGTCAGGATCATACCCGTATAGGGGACAGCCAGGCGGAGGATGGCAATGAGCCTGACAAAATCTTCATCCGTAACCTTGTATCGCTCATCGATCTGGTAATCCGATGCATCCTGCACTCTTGGGAAAGAAATGGTATGCGGGCCCACATTGAAACAGGCCTCCAGGTGGCTGGTATGCCTCACAAGGGCCATTACCTCAAAGCGCCAGTCGTACAGTCCCAGCAACGCACCTATGCCCACATCGTCGATACCGGCCTCCTGGGCGCGGTCGAGCGATACGAGCCGGTAAGCATAGTCCTTCTTCCGGCCGCTGGGGTGATACCAGGTGTAGGCTTCCGGGTGGTAGGTTTCCTGGAAGATCTGGTAGGTCCCGATGCCCGCCTGTTTGATGGTCCGGAATCCCTCCACATCCATAGGCGCCGCGTTGATGTTCACCCTTCGGATCTCCCCGTTGCCTTTCTTCACCTGATACACCGTGCGAACCGTGCCGGCGATGTACTCCGGAGTGTACGAAGGATGTTCCCCATAAACCAGGATGAGGCGTTTCTGCCCCTGGTCCTCCAGGGCTTTGACATTCCCGATCAGCTCCTCCTGGGTAAGGGTTCGCCGGACGGCCTGCCGGTTGGATGCCTTGAAACCACAGTATTTGCAGTTATTAATGCACGAATTGCCCACATACAGCGGAGCAAAAAGCACGATGCGCTGTCCGTAGACTATCTCTTTCAGTTTCCGTGCACCTTCCTTAATGGCACTGATCATCGCAGGGTCATCGGCTTTGATCAGCACGGCAACCTCTTCCAGCGACAACCTGTTCTTGCTCAGCGACCGGTCGATGATCTGCCTGACCCGGTCCATGGTCGGCTGCGCATGATCCAAATAATTCCAGATCTCCCCGGGATCGATGAAGGGCGTTCCTGACACATCTTCAATACGGTATTTTTCGGGTGTGAATTTCATTGTAACAGAAGGGTATTCGTTGTATCGGCATTTTTCATCAGGGTGACGGTAAAGGTGGATCCCACATCGGGTTTGCTGGAAACCTTTATGTCACCGGCGTACAGATCCACAAGTTTTTTTATGATGGACAATCCCAGGCCGCTGCCTGTGATGTTCTTGGTTTTGACGTTCTTGATCCTTACAAATTCCCGGAACAGCTTTTCCTGGTCTTCCACGCTCATCCCAATGCCTGTATCTTCCACCTTGATGACTACCTTATCGTCGGAACCTTTGATATGAACATAGATCTGCCCGCCCTCTTTATTATATTTGACGGCATTCGACAGCAGGTTGTTCATGATGATCTCGATCTCGGCGCTGTCACCGTTCAGATAACAGGGTTCTCCGTTGTCATAATAAATGCTGACGTTTTTCTGGATGGCCAGCGGTTCCATGGAATGGATCGCCATTTTGGCTATTTCCGACAGATCGGTCTTCTTTAATTCCCGTTGTTTCTTTCCTGACTCAAGCCTGGTGAGATCCAGCAGGTCCATGATCAGGGTCCGCATTCCTTTTAAACGCTCGATGGATCTGCTGATCATGACACCATAATCATCAATCTTGTCACCCACCTGCTTTTCTTTCATGATCTGAAGGTAACCTTCGATGGCATTGATGGGTGACTTGAGCTCGTGTGAAAGCACGGAAAGGAACTGAAACCGGATCTCTTTCCCCTCTTTGTGAAGCTGACGTGTCATTCGTTTCAGGTAAAGATGCTTGGTGATCCCTTCCATGGCCGTCTTTAACTCATCAGGAGTGAAGGGTTTGGGAATGAAATTATATGCCCCGATATTGGTGGCCTTTACGGCCAGGTCCAGGGAGGCATACGAAGTGATCATCATGACCTGAACATCATACTTCTGTTTGCTGATGTACTCCAAAACGTCAATCCCGTTGATACCCGGTAATTTATTGTCCAGCAAAATGATGTCGACCGGGCTTGACTCAATGATCTCAATGGCTTTTTCACCTGTTTCTGCGTCGATGAGTTCGAACTGGAAATCCTCTTCCATAAAGGGGAATCCTACGGAATAGTTTCGCAGGATCCTGTTGATCCCTGATCGGATTCCGGGTTCATCATCCACGATAAGTACCTTAAGTTTTTCCATTTATAACAGCTTTCCTGATTATAGTTGCAATAATTTATTGATCTCACGGTGGAGCTGATCGGGTCTGAGGCCCTTCTCCAGGTAGAGATCCGCTTTGATCCAGCTCTTTTCCTCTTCAGTATCCAGTCCGAAGATCATTCCTGTTTCCGCCGTTACGGCGGTAGCGATGATGACAGGAACATCAGGGTATTTCTTCTTGAATTTATAGCTGAGAATAAATCCGCTGTCTTTGTTTTCCATCATCAGGTCGAAGATAGCCAGATCGGGTTTCATTTGTTGCATGATCTCCTCTCCCTCCTTCTGGCTTTCAGCGGTAATGGTTTCAAATCCCAAACCCTCCACATGGAATTTCAGCAGACTCAGGTAATCGGGGTCATCATCCACAATCAATACTTTTTTTGTCATGGCATTTGGTTAATTTAATTGGTTTATTACACGTGGCAGTTTCATTGTAAAAGCGGTCCCTGTCGGTCCCTCTGCCGGATCAGCGTTGGATGTGACATTGATCTGTCCACGGTGCATTTTGACGATTCCATAGATCAGGGGCAATCCCAGTCCGGTTCCTCTTCCAATTTGTTTTGTGGTAAAGAAGGGCGTGAAAATTTTTTCCATGTTTTCCCGGGAGATGCCCGTTCCTGTATCAGCCACCTTGATTTCAATGCTTTCATCATCGCCCGACAGGATGATCTTCAGGTTTCCGCCATCAGGCATGGCTTCCACGGCGTTCTTTTCCAGGTTGGTCAAAACCTGCATCATCTGGTCCTGGTCGATCATGGCTTCCGTATCCTTTGCTGTGCATTCGAACGAAACGGATACCGAATCGTTTTTTAGGATGGACTGGAAGCTCTTTTCGATGAAACTTTTCATGTTCGTAAGTTCCAGTTTCACCTGGTTTTTGCGGGCAAAATTGAGCAATCCGCCGACGATGCCCTTGCACCGGCTTGCCTGTTCGGCGATCAGTTCCAGGTCCTTCCGGATCGGGTCACCGGGTTTGGATTCATCGATCAGGATATTGCTGTACATGGTGATCACGCCAAGAGGATTGTTGAGCTCGTGGGCAATGCCTGCCGACAGTTGTCCCATGGTGGCCATTTTCTCGGATTGTTTCAATGCCTGCTGTGCTGATGCGAGCTTTTCGTTGGAGAAATTCAGTTCTTCAATCGACTTGTGTAATTTTTCAATGGTATACGGCAGGCACATTTCCGTTTCCGCCAATCCTTCCAGGATGGCAATGGCGTGTTCTTCGCAGGTGTCGTAGCCACAGGCCCCGCAGTTGAGGTGATCGCTCGGGCTCTTTTTGCCCATCCGGAGCAGCACCTGGTCAATTTCTTCCAGGTTCGGGAGCGGAATACGCCTGTCGGCTGGTTTAAAGGATTTACTCAGTGGAATGTCCTTAAATGCATCCATGTCCAACACCCATTGTGAATGCCGGTTATCCGACATTTTTTTGCTGGCATAACGGCTGATCAAATTCCGGCGGATATACCGTTGCCCGTCCCTCGACATCCCCGGTCCCATGATGCACCCTTCACAGCACAGCAATTGAAGATGATGGGTTCCCTTCAACTCTTTTGAGAACTGGCGGATAGCTTCCTTAAACAAGGGTTTTCCTTCGGCGATGAGAATGTTGCCATCGCACAGGTCATCCGTTTTATTCATCGACTGCAGCAGTCCTCTGCTCAATGGGAAAATGGCTCCTTTTCCCGCGTGGGGAGGATCAAAGTCGGAGGGAGCCACATCCTGCAGATCAGAGTCATGCTGTGTAAAAAGCTGCCGGAGTTCCTCAAACGTGATGATTTCGTCCACTTCATCCGATTCGGCCTTCTTAGCGATACAGGGACCAATAAAGACCAGCTTGACGTGCCCGCCATATTTCTTTTTCGCTACGCGGGCCGCAGCTTCCATGGGAGACACCACGGGGGCCAGGTACGGAACCAGCTCAGGATGATAGTGACGGATGTAGTACACGATGGCAGGGCAATCGGAACTGATCATGGAGGGAACGTGCTCCTCGTCGATCAACCTGGCGTATTCCCCTGCAACAAGATCAGCCCCGAAAGCCACTTCCATCACGTGGTCAAAGCCCAGTGCACGAAGTTTTCCCACAAAAACTCTGAAATCACTGAATTCGGTAAATTCAGCCGGAAAACTGGGAGCAACAAGGGCAACGACCTTTTCGGAAGAAGAAAGCAGTTCCTGAACCGAATCGACCTGGGTGACATACATTTTCGCCTGCTGGCTGCACACTACCACACAATTCCCACAACCGATGCAGCGCTCACTGATCACCTCGGCCTGCCCGTTGATGATCCTGATCGCCTTCACAGGACATTCTCTCACACAGGTATAGCACACCCTGCATCTGTCCTTGACCGTATAGACCAACTTATCCCTGACCGAACCACGCATAGGTTAACTGTTTTCTGTTACTTCCTTCATTGCTACAACATCACATCACGTTCAATATAGCTTGTATGAAGCAATTCATGACTCTTGTGCCCGAGAGGCTCTCCCAGGAATTCCTGGTACAGCTCAATAACCTCGGGATTTTTGTGCGACATTTTTATCGTTTCCTGATCGTCGATGGCATAGAGCGTCCGCATTCGGGCCAGAATATCTGATTCTCCGCATCCCACGCGCTGCCCTCCTCCGGCCACACACCCACCCGGACAGGCCATCACTTCAATGAAATGAATGTCGTTTCTGCCGTTGCGGATCTCATCCAGCAACAGGCGGGCATTTTTTAAACCACTCACCACAGCCACCCCCAGCTCCAGGTCACCGATCCGGATACGCGTTTCCTTCCTTCCTTTGAGTCCCCTGATTTCAGGGACCCTGAAACTGACCAGATCTTTTCCGGTAAGTTTGAAGTAGGCTGTACGAATGGCAGCTTCCATCACTCCCCCCGTGTTGCCAAAAAGCTTTCCGGCAGAGCTTCGCACACCCAGCGGAGAATCCGCTGTCTGGGGTTCAAGTTTATCAATTTCAATACCGTACAGGCGGATCAGCTGGATGAGTTCCCGGGTCGACAATACCGCGTCAACATCCGTAATGCCCCGGTGGGTCATGTTCTCCCGCTGCGCCTCAAATTTCTTGGCCACACAGGGCATCACCGATACCGAGTAGATCTGGTGCGGATCCTTGTGTTCCCTTTCGCTGATATAGCTCTTGATGACGGCTCCCAGCATCTGCTGTGGCGATTTGCACGTGGAAAGATTCGGGAGCATGTCGTGGGCAAATTCCTCCGCAAACTTGATCCAGGCCGGACAGCAACTGGTGATCATAGGCAGAACACCGTTGTTTTGGATGCGATGGATCAACTCGGCCGACTCTTCCATGATCGTTAAATCAGCTGAGAACGATGTATCAAAAACCCGGTCAAAACCTATCTTCCGAAGGGCTGCATTCAGCAGGCCATTCAGGTCGGCGCCCGGTTCAAGACCAAACTCTTCGGCAATGGATACCGTTACCGCAGGCGCGTACTGCACGATCACCATCTGATCCCGGTCGTTCAAAGCCATCTGCACTTCATTGATATGGGGCCTTTCGGAAAGGGCTCCGGTTGGACATACCAGGATGCACTGCCCGCAGTTCACACAACTGGAGACGTTCAGTCCCTTGTTGAAAGCCGTTCCGATGACGGATCTGCTTCCGCGGTTGATGTAATCAATGGCCGACACATCCATCACCTCTTCACAAACCCTGACACATCTGCCGCAAAGGATGCATTTGTCCGGATCGCGGACAATACTCGCACTGGATAGATCCTTGTGATAATCATTTTTCTTTCCGCTGATCCGTCGTTCAGTCACATTGTGCTCACCGGCCAGATCCTGCAGGGTGCACTTGCCGTTACGCACACAGTACAGGCAATCATCAGGATGATTTGACAACAGGAGTTCCACGATC
Organism: Bacteroidales bacterium; assembly: GCA_035342335.1. Classification (NCBI taxonomy): domain Bacteria; kingdom Pseudomonadati; phylum Bacteroidota; class Bacteroidia; order Bacteroidales; species Bacteroidales bacterium. Next base: position 135,552 of record DAOQWY010000004.1, on the reverse strand, counting down.
ACCTTACGGGATTCGACCACCCGCTGGGAGTGGGTCTGAATTTTCATACCCTCCTCCACAGGATAGGAACAGGAGGTGATCAGTTTCCCATTCGCCAGGTTTTCCACCACACACATCCGGCATGAGCCGGAGGGCAGATAATTTTTCATGTGGCAGAGCGTCGGGACCCTGATGCCATTCCTTGAAAGGACATCGATCAGTAATTCTCCCTTCGTTGCCTCAATCTTCTTGTTATTGACTTCTATCATACAATCCATAGTTCCTTGGTTTTTTATCGGAGCATTACTCCCTTATAAAAATAGCACCGAATTTACAGGCTTCCTCACAGCTGCCGCAACCGATGCATTTCTCCTCCACAATGAAATGCGCTGTTTTCCTGGCACCGATGATGGCACCGGTAGGACATTTCTTTGCGCAAACCGTACATCCGGTGCATTTGTCCACATCGATGCGGAACGTTCTCAGATCCGTACAGACACCCGCCGGGCACTTCCGTTCGTAGATATGCGATTCATACTCGTCCCTGAACCAGCGGAGCGTGCTCAGTACCGGATTGGGAGCCGTTTGGCCCAGTCCGCACAAAGAGGTTTCCCTGATCACTTTTGCCAGTTTCTCCAGTTGAATGATTCCCCTGAAGCGTGTCAGGGATTGATTTCCTGTATTGACTGGTTTGGAAGTGATGCTCTCCAGGATCTCCAGCATTCTTCGGGTTCCTTCCCGGCAGGGAATACATTTACCACAGCTTTCGCGCTGGATGAAGTCCATGAAGAATTTGGCCACATCCACCATGCAGGTATCCTCGTCCATCACCACCAGTCCTCCGCTTCCCATCATGGCCCCTGCCCTGATCAGCGACTCATAGTCGATCTGAATATCCAGGTTTGCTTCGGTTATGCAGCCGCCGGAGGGGCCTCCGATCTGCACGGCCTTGAATTTCTTGCCGTTGCGTATGCCACCCGCCATAGTGAAGATGATATCCCGCAGCGGAGTACCCATCGGGATCTCCACAAGACCTGTACGACTGATCTTGCCCGACAGGGCAAACACCTTGGTACCCTTGCTGGTGGCCGTTCCCATTGAACTGAACCAGGCTTCACCCTTTTCAAAGATGACCGGTAAATTGGCCAGGGTTTCCACATTATTGATGACAGTAGGTTTGCCAAAAAGGCCACTGACAGCCGGAAAAGGAGGCCTGGGACGCGGCATCCCGCGCTTTCCCTCGATGCTGTGCATCAGGGCTGTTTCTTCCCCGCAGACAAAAGCACCGGCCCCCATCTTGACCGTGATGTCAAAATCGAATCCCGATCCTGCAAGGTCTTTTCCCAGCAATCCATAGCTACGGGCCTGATCCATCGCGATGCGTAACCTTTGGATGGCCAGCGGGTACTCGGCACGGATGTACACATATCCTTTGGAAGCGCCAATACCATAGGCTGCAATGGTCATCCCCTCGATCAAACGGTAAGGGTCTCCCTCGATCACTGCTCTGTCCATGAATGCTCCGGGATCTCCCTCATCTGCATTGCAGATCAGATACTTCTGATCTGCTTCCGTTTGGTTGGCAAACTTCCATTTCTTTCCGGTAGGGAACCCACCACCACCACGTCCACGTAAACCACTGATCTCCACCTTGTTGCATACATCAAGGGACGTGCAGGTCTGCAAAACCGTGAGCAGGCTCTGATAACCGCCATGGGCAATGTATTCCCGGATGCTGACAGGATCAATGATCCCACAGTTTTTCAAAACAATCCGTGTCTGCCGGGCAAAAAACGGGTGCTCATCCAAAAAGGGAATCCTGTCCCATGCGCTGGTATGCCCGTTGCGAAACTGCCCCAGGATGTCTTCCTCGGAAGGCTCCCCCTTGAGAGCGGAATCCAGAAGACTAACAACCTTATCCGCGGTGACCTTCTGGAAGCAAAGACGGTTCCTGCCCGGCAACTGGACATCCAGCAGCGGCTCAGCCGAACACATGCCAATACAACCAACCTGAACAATGTCGGCATCAATACCTTTTTCATCCAGGTAACGGTTCACAGCCTGCTGTGTCTTATCCGCGCCCGCACCCAGTCCGCACGTTCCGGATCCAATATAGATCACCGGTTTCAGAAGAGTTTCCCGGCGCAATGCCCGAAGCAGATCCCCCGAAGAGTGAGAATGTGGTTCCGTCTCCCCGTTGAGGAGCTTTTCCATCAGTATTTGCCTTACGTCAGTCATCGTTTCAGTGATCATAACGTTTCCTCCCTTTTTCTGTATTCCTCAATAATGGCGGCTACCCTGGCCTCGTCAACCCTTGCATGAAACTCGCCGCTGATGTTGATGACCGGTGCCAGTCCACAGGCGCCAATGCATGCAACGATCTCAATGCTGAACAATCCGTCGCGCGTGGTCTGCCCTGCTTTGATGTTCAGCAACTTTTCCAGGTGCGCCAGCACCGTGGCCGATCCAAGCACGTGACAGGCGGTGCCACGGCAGACCTGGATATGGTATTTGCCGGTAGGCTGAAACCTGAACTGATTATAAAAGGTGGCTACCCCATAAATGCGGCTTGAAGGAATATGCAAATGCTTTCCAACAGCAACCACAGCTTCTTCCGAAAGATAACCCTCTCTTTCCTGAATTTCCTGCAAGATGGGTATCAGACTGTCGCGACCACCCTGCTGATGATTTTCCAGTACCTCTTTAACATCTGTTTTCATTATCCTCTGGTTAATTAAGTTTCCGTGGATTCCCTCAGTGGCAGTTGGATAGGTTTAAGAATGTGCTGCCTGCTTCTCAAGCTGAGCTTTGATCTCGTAGAGCAATTTCCGGGCATCCACGGGTTTTCTGAGAAAACCGTTCACCGGTAACCAGATCGAGCGTCCGTCTTCCGTAAGGTAATCCACCCCGCAGTTACCTGAAACCACATCCCGGACCAGGATCACCTGCAATTCACTGTAATGAGGATCGGCTCTGAACTCCCGGGCCATTTCCCTGACACTTTCCTTGGTGGTTACCAGAACATCGATGGAAGTTTGCATCAATACGGGCATCGTCCGGAAGGTGCGATCTTCACTCAATTCCTTGGCCATCTCAAATCCCTCATAATGGGTTGTCATCATCACATCAAGAATAGCCAGATCAGGCTTTTTATCACGGGCCAGCTGCAGCCCCTCATCCTTATCAAAGGCTGAAATAACTTCATATCCTTCATTTTCGAGGATAGTCGTGATGACATTGATCACATCAACGTCGTCATCTACAATTAAAATTTTCTGTGCTTCCATAAATTGTCTTATTAAAATAAAGATGGTACCTGCTATTTCGATTCAGTCGCAAAATTAGAGCGGGAACACAGACCCTGCAAGAGTGGAAGGTGCACGCGGAAAACAGGTGGAAACACCTATATTTCAATAGTTATAATATTGTTTTTCAAATACTTAAAGTCACTAAGCAGAACTGAACTCCATCGGGATCCTTCGACTGAAAGCATTGGAAATGACCCACCGGCAAACAGAAAAAAATTAAAAAAAAAGATTATTTTTTGAGGTATAGGTGTTTTACACATTGGATTTTCGTCCGGAGACAGTGTAAAACTCCGTCACTCACCCGGAATCTGGCTGGGATTTATCCGTTCCGGGGTCTGTGATGTGCCATCAGGTCCTGATCAGTCCATGTTTCACCGCATAGAGCACCAGGTTGGGGGCATTTCTGGCACCGGTTTTTTCGAAGAGGTGGGCACGGTGTCCGTCCACGGTTCGCTGGCTGACCCCTAATAATTTGGCAATCTCTGCATTGGAGTTTCCTTTGCAGATCAGTTCAAGCACCTCCAACTCGCGGTCGGAGAGCCTGACATCGGGTCCTTTGGGCTTGATCCTCTGATACTTGCTGGCAGAAGCGATAAATTCCTCAGAAAAGTAGGTATCGTCGCGGAGAACGGCATCAATGGCCGTTTTGAGTTCCTTCGTTGTGGTCTTTTTCAGCAGGAACCCAGCGGCTCCGGCCTCGATCATCTCGTTGAAGTAACTCACTTCCTCGAACATGGTCAGTGCGATTATTTTGACATCCGGGTATTTCGCAGTGACTTTTTTAGTGGCCTCGATCCCATCCATCATGGGCATCCGGATGTCCATGAAGATAACATCGGTCTGGATTTTTTTCAGGGCATCCATCAGTTCGACGCCGTTGGAAGCCTCCGCCACCACCTTCAGTTCATCGATCTCATTGAGTATGGTCCGCAATCCTTTACGAAAGATGATGTGATCATCCACGATCATGACTTTGATGATATCCATGTCAGGCATTGTTTTCCGGGATCCTTACCGAGGCGATCAAAAACATCCCTTTCCCCACTTCGGTGTTGATATCGCAGGATCCCTTGATGGTTTTCATTTTATTGATGATATTGTTGAGACCGTATCCGGTATTTTTCTTCAGTTCCGCAGTGAGGTCAAAACCAATCCCGTTATCGCGGTAGTACAGGATGATCTGATTGTCGAAGCTCTTCAGGTCGATCTTGATATGATCCGCTTTTGAATGCTTCAGGGTGTTGTTGATCAGTTCCTGAACGGATTGGTAGAGGATGGTTTCCTCGATTCCACGGTGATCGATCGTGTATTGCTGTGTATTCACCTCAATGTCAACGGCGTGCGTTGCCTTGACATAGGAGGTGAATTCGTGGATGGCAGCTGCCAGGCCAAAATCCTGTAGCAGCGAAGGCCGGATGTTGTTGGAGATCTCCCGTGTTGACTTGATGGCCATGTCCACCAGCTCTTCCACGTTGGCAATCGCTTCCCCTTTATCGATCTTTTTAAAGTTGCCCTTCTTCAGGATATCCGTATAAAGCTTGATGGTCGACAGAATAGGTGCCAGCCCGTCGTGCAGGTCGGCAACGAACCGTTTTCGCTCCCGCTCTTCGGTCTGGATGATCGTTCGCAGGATCTTTTCTTCAACCTCCTTGCGCTCCGTAATATCCCTGGCAATGGTCAGGATGACTTTCTTTCCCCTGTATTCAATGATCCTGCTGTTCATTTCCACCGGGATCACCCTGCCGCTTGTTGCCACATTCTCCGACTCATAACGGTATTTGCCAAGCATACGGATGGTTTCCAGGTTTCGGTCAACTTTATCCAGGAATTTCGGTGTCTTGATATCCCTGAAGTTCATCCGTTTGAATTCTTCGGGGCTGTACCCAAGGTTATCGCAGGCCACCTGATTCACCTCCAGGAAGTTTCCCTCCATATCCAGTACAAAAATATCATCGCTGCTGTTGTTGAACAGGGTCTTGAAATGCTGTTCCGACTGAGCCAGTGCACTTTTGGTACTGTCAAGCTGAGCCTGTGAAACTTCAAGTTCTCCCAGGAATTTTCTGACATTTTCAATCGTGAGATAATAAACAAAGATGGAAAAGGCCAGGATGATGATAAGGGAAAGGATCAGGGAATTGAGAATGATCTTGTTCAGGATCTGGGCGGTTTCTTCCTTGACGGGCAGGGTTACGCCAATGTAAAACCTAAAGTCCTCATAGTAATCAAAGGCGATCATGTTCTTCTCCCGTCCCGGACCACCCCTGCTGATGATCAGTCCTTCCTTCATTCGGGCAATCTTTTCAAACAGGTCATCGTCACCGTATTTTTCTCCCTGGAGTGCCGGGTGAATGATCAGGGTGCCCTGATCATCCATGACAAAGGGAAATCCTGATTTCCCGATTTTAAGGTCACGAAGGACTTCGCGTAGTTTGTCCAGGTCTTTTTCCTTATCCCCGACATAAAGCATGCCCACGATTTCCCCTTGTGACAGGATGGGTTCATAAGCAGTAATATACCAGTCATTCACGACAAAGGCACGCCCGAAAAAAGTTTTCATTCGGTTGATCGTGTCTGCCACGCTGGAGTCCAGGGGAATAAATGTCCCGATGGCCCGGCTGCTGTCTTCCTTCAACACGTTGGTGGAGATCCTCACAAAACCGCTGTCGATCTTCTGAAAAAGTGTAACGGTCGCATCGGTAAGAAAATGAACACGATCGATGAAATCGTAATTCTGATAAAGTTCTTTGCCGGCCAGGTACCACTTTTGAAGCCCGGCCTGATGCAGAGTGCCGGAAACCTGATTAAGGACAGGAACCTCGAAGGTTTCTTGTCCTATCACCAGTGAATCCTGGTAAAACAACTCGTGCGCGACTTTCAGGTCACGATGGACCTTGTCCAGTTTCAGTGCTCTTTCACGCTCAAACATTTTAACGATCGTCTGGACCTCCGTCGACAGATTACGTTCCAGGGAACGGTAAATATTACGCCGTACCATCGCGATGGTGATGATGGTGATGATCATCGCCATAATGATGATACCGGTCACAATAGGAACGTAAAAGCGCGTTTTTACCGGGATTCGGCGTGAGAAAAAGGACATCGGGTAAAATGTGCAGCCACAAAGCTACACCAATTTTTCTTATCCTGAAATCATTAAAATGCTCTCTCAATGAGGTCGACGACCCTCACCGAGTAGCCCCATTCATTGTCGTACCACGAAAGGATCTTGACCGTTTTGCCCATGACCATGGTGCTCAGTGCATCAAAAATCGATGAATGAGGGTTATGGATGATATCGACCGATACGATCGGGTCTTCGGTATATTCGAGGATCCCCTTCATCGGGCCTTCGGCAGCTTCCTTGATCGCCTTGTTGACTTCATCTTTAGTCACTTCCACCTTCAGGTTGACTACCAGGTCGACAACGGACCCTGTAGGGGTGGGGACGCGGATAGCCATTCCATCCAGTTTTCCCTTGAGGGCAGGGATTACCTTGCCGACTGCCCGGGCAGCGCCCGTTGTGGTCGGGATCTGCGAGATGGCAGCGGAGCGCGCCCGGCGCAGATCGGTATGAGGTCCGTCAAGGATCACTTGATCATTCGTATAGGAATGGATGGTTGTCATGAAGCCATTTTCGATGCCGAACCGGTCGTTGAGCACCTTGGCGACCGGTGCCAGGCAGTTCGTCGTGCAAGAAGCATTGGAAATGCACTGATCGGTCTCTTTCAGGTCATTGTCGTTCACTCCGATGACGATCATGCGGTCAATGTCGTCCTTTGCAGGAACGGTTAGGATCACTTTCTTTGCACCGTTCTTCAGGTGGTCGCCGTACCCTCCCTTTGCACTCTCTTTGGAGCGGAACACACCGGTAGATTCCACAACAACATCCGGTGATGTGGCCCAGCGGATGTTGATCGGGCTTCTTTCGGCCGTTACAGGGATCCTGACCCCGTTAATGATAAGATTCGTATCATCAAAGGAAACCGTTCCGTTGAATTTTCCCTGGGTGGAATCGTACTTTAACAGATGAGCCAGGACACTTGTGCTGGTCAGGTCATTGATGCCGATGATCTCGATGTTGCCGCGCTCGAGTGCTATTTTCATTACGTTTCTTCCAATCCTTCCAAAACCGTTGATGCCGACTTTAATCTTGTTCATAGTCTTACTATTTTGATTTTCAATTATTTAATATTAAATTCACTCTACAACTTTGCGGGTGCAAAAATAGGGTTTATTTGGATTATTAACGCGGGAAAGTTGATTTTATGACGTGTGTTGCATGTTGCAAGGTACATGTTGCAGGTTAATAGCTTCAAGCAGCAAGTCGAAGCCCCGCATTCTGCGGGGTAAACTCCACAAAGATCCCACCGCAAGGCGGGATCTTCAAGCTTTTCGCAAATCCCAAATCCCAGGCACCATAATCCAGGCAAATCCCAAATCCCAACATCCAAATTCCAAACATATCACAAGATCCAAATCACAAACAAATCACCTTATCAAATAAACTGTATGCAGTAAAACACTGATCTGTACTCCTTTATTTGTATTTTACCGCGTAGCGGTTAAAGAATTGTAGCTCAATGGGATCATCCAATGATTTTATTCCCCGTAGGGGATAAACATAAATCTGGAACCCCTACGGGGTATTGAATCATTTCATGCCATGATGCTACAATACTATATGCCCTGCGGGCAAGGAAAGGGAATTCGGTCACCTACCTGCTACAATACGATATGCCCTATGGGCAAGGGAAGGGGGAATGAATCAGGATTTAAATAGGGCAATCACAGTGTTTGTAATTTGGATCCTGGAATTTGGGATTTGTTTGGATTTTGGACCTTGGGATTTGGGATTTATTCCCTGTAGGATTTTGTAAGAAAAAATAACAGGAAACGTCATCATTTATGCTTGAAAAGCATTATTTTTGTCAAACATAATTTTCAAAATGAATAGTCATATGTTTGTCAACAGAGAGAAGGAAATTGAAAGGCTGCAGAATGCTTTCGTTAAGGAAAAACCACAGCTGATCGTTGTCTATGGCCGGCGCAGGTGTGGAAAGTCGACATTGTTGCATCGGGTGCTTCCCCCTCATGCCCTATATTTTTCTGCGGATTTAAGAGAACCACCCCTCCAGATCCTGGCGCTTGCAAAACAGGTGGATGCCCTTGCACCCGGTTTTTCCAGACCTGTCTATCCCGACTGGGAAAGTTTGTTCCATAGTCTGAATTCTGTCCTGAAATCAAGGACAATTATTTGTATTGACGAATTTCCCTACCTGGTTAAAAACAGCCCGGAGTTGCCTTCAATTTTACAAAAAATAACAGAAGAATCTGATAAGAGGAATTTTCATCTGATCCTCTGCGGATCCTCCCAGCAAATGATGTACAGTATGGTCCTGGACAGCAGCTCACCACTCTATGGACGATGTGATGAAATCATCCGGGTAAAACCCATGGGAATAAAAGAGATGCATACTTTCTTGTCACTCCGTCCGGAAGAAGCTGTCATGGAATATGGTGCCTGGGGTGGCGTCCCCAGATACTGGGAAATCAGGAAAGAATACAAGGATTTTACAGAAGCTGTAAAAAAAAGCATACTCGATCAAAACGGTATCCTTTACGAGGAACCTGAACGTCTATTTTCCGATGAGATGAGGACATCCGTGCAGGCTTTTTCCGTAATGAGCCTGATCGGCTCCGGTGTGCACAAACCATCCGAAATTGCCAGAAGATTAGGAAAACCGGTGACTCAGCTGTCGCGTCTTTTTGGATTCCTTATCAACCAGGGATACATTCGTCGTGAAGTACCCTTCGGAGAATCTGGGAGATCCGCCAAACGAAGCCTTTATAAGATTGATGATCCCTTCCTGAATTTCTACTTCAATTTCCTTATCCCCAATAAAAGCAGGCTCGAATCTGGTATGATCGAAGAGGTCTGGCAGGGGATTGATGCGAAGTATAATTCATATCTGTCGGGTTTATGGGAAGATTTATGCAGAAAAATGATACATGAGATGGTCATCGACGGTAAAAAATTTAATCCGGCTTCCCGCTGGTGGGGTACCGGAACAGATAAAAAAGCGATGGAAATTGACCTTTTATCAGAATCTCTGGATAGAAGCAGCTTGCTTGTCGGGGAAGTGAAATGGTCGGATAAGGTACCTGTCGGGGAACTGGCCTCTTCAATTGACAGTAAAATTGCGGCATTCCCGTTTGTTGAAAGCAAATCTGTCATTAAAGCGTTATTTCTTAAAGAAAGACCCGGTAAAGCGCTTCCCGGATTCCACGTTTTTACACCTTCGGATATGTTAGCAAGGTAAATCCGAACAACCACATAAAAAAATTCCAAATCCCAACTTCCAAAATCCAAACAAATCACAAGATCCAAATCAAAAACAAATCCCGGAAGAAATATCATCTTATCAAATAAACTGTATGCAGTAAAACACTGATCTGTACTCCTTTATTTGTATTTTACCGCGTAGCGGTTAAAGAATTGTAGCTCAATGGGATCATCCAATGATTTTATTCCCCGTAGGGGATAAACATAAATCTGGAACCCCTACGGGGTATTGAATCATTTCATGCCATTATGGTACAATACTGCTTGCCCTACGGGCAAGGGAGGGGAATTCGGCCACCTACCTGCTACAATACGATATGCCCTACGGGTAAGGGAGGGAGGAATGAATCAGGATCTTAATAGGGCAATCACTTGCTTGGAATTTAGGATTTGCTTTAGCTTCCAGCGTTTAAGTATCCATCCCCACCGGTCCTGTATCTCTCCCGCGCGACAATGCATCTGTTTCATTTTCACTTTTTTGGTGCAGTAATTTTATACTGGCAGCCTGATAATAGGCAGTTGGCAGCATGTCCTGAGGGCGAAGCCCGAAGGATCAGCAATTAGCAGTTTAACAATTTAACATATGAAAAGGTCTCAAAAAAAAGGAGGTTCTTATGAAAACTAATACATTACTTCAAACAACAGGGTTAGCCATTGCGATGATCGTGCTGACCATTCTGTATTCAAATGCCCAGATCCCGTTCGAGGGATTATCGGCAGATCACGAAGGCATTGCCGTTTGGGATGCCGACGGCACAGGCCCTGAACCTGCCGCTGCAGGCCATCCTCATCCTTTCGGCTATGGCAGCTCACGCTACTATAGCGCTTCAAGGGATTACGATGACATCGATCCCGAACCGAATGCGGCATTTTGTCATTTTTTGCCAGGAATGACCGGATTCCCGCTTTTTGAGCAAGCGCTGTCCAGCTATGGCTTTTTGCCCGGACAGGTTAAAATAAAACATGGGTTGCTTATTGAAGGGAATGATATTGAAGGCGAGGACTGGTTTACCGACGGCAACAAGCATTATTTGAACAGATATGACGGTTATTGCTACATTGAACTGGATGGCGAACCAATGATCTTGTTTTATTGCAAAAATGTCTTCACTGCTTATGATCATTCCAATCCTGGCATCTGGCAGTTTGAAACCAGTTTTACCCGTCCGTTTGATCATTCTCAAAACAGTTCCATTCCAGTGCAGGAGGTTGCAGCAGCCTTTTTACAGGACATGGATGGTTGGGAGCTGAGGCTGGTAGGTAAACTGACTTCAACAGGTGTGTTTTTTTCGGGTAACAGCAGGATTGACGGATTATATTTCGATGTGATTGACGGATACCTCGAAAAGGGTTTTCCCATACTTCCGTTTACCGGTCTGGTGACAGACCATGAAGGCGTTGTCGCATGGGATGCCGATGGTTCGGGTCCCGAGCCCCAGGCGTATGGCCATACCTTTACATACAATGGTATCAACTGGTGGATGGCGTATTATATTACTTCGCGCGATTACGACAACATTGACCCGGATCCCGAAGCAGCGCTATGCCACTTCACAGGTGCAGGAACAGGATTTCCCAACCTTAACGCACAACTGGAATACAAGGGATATACCATTGACCAGCTTAAAATAAAATCCGGACTTTCCACGCTTGGCAATAACATCGAAGGCATTGACTGGGGGCTGAATGGCAGTACGCACTGGTATCATCATTACGGAAATGCAGTTACTTTGGAAATCGCAGGTGAGCCTATCCTTGAATACGTGATCGACACGAATTACGGAACCCGCGATGTGGGAACAATAAATTACACCTGGTCGAGCCAGTCAAGTCCTTCAACCCTTACCGATATTTCGGCAAATGCCACGGCCAATGCCCGGCATGTGGCCGCTTCATTTCTGAAAGACCTGGCAGGCCATTCCATGAGAACCTATATGGAAGGGCAGGGGGTGAGTGGTAATATAACTACCAATGGACGGGACGGCGTTTTTCATGAAATTACCTTGGGAGAACTCAAACCGGTGCTATCCGACGAAACTCTTATCTGGGACAATGAAGTCAGCGGCACCTGGACTTTGGCAGGTTCGCCCTATATCATCATGGGCTATATCAAAATCCCCGATGGTGAAACATTGACCATTGAACCCGGTGTTGAAGTTAAGTTCAGTTCAGCCGAGCGGTTCGATATCCAGGGATGCCTGCATGCCGAAGGAACCGAAGCGCTTCCAATATTGTTTACTGCCTGCGACCCGGATGTCAAATGGGGTGGAATGGTCTGGGATCAGACACCGGCAACGAACCCGAATTCGGTTTTAAAGCATTGTATTTTTGAATACAGCTATGCTTATGGCCTGGAAACTGGCTATAACTGCGGCGGGGCTATTCGTATTAATTTAGTGAATAACATTGATATCAGTCATTGTGTTTTCAGATACAACAGCGCCGATAAATTCACCACGAATAACCCGGCCGGGGGAGCGCTTGCCATGTTCGATTGCTCCATTCATATTTCCCACTGCATTTTCCATGATAATTCATCAAGCTGGGGCGGCGCCATCATGATAGGAACCAATTCAAATCCTGTTGTTGATAATTGCCTGTTCTATGACAACGAATCCACTTACGCAGGAGGAGGTGGGGGCGCCGGATTATCCTGGGATAACAGCAACCCTCATTTCGTGAACTGCACTTTTGCCGATAATCATTCTGTGAGTGAAGGTGGAGCCTATGAACTGGAATTCGGAGGTACAACAACTTTCACCAATTGTATATTCTGGGCAAATACGGCAGATATTGAAGCTAACCAGATCAGTATTTTGACACTAAACCCGCTTCCTGTATTAAATATATATTACAGTGATGTTGAGGATGGAATGAATGGAATTACCCCTGGATTCCAGGGAGAGTACCTCCATAATATCAATTGTGATCCTGTTTTTATTCCAATGAATGGATTTCTGTTCGTATTGGATTCAACCTCCTGCTGTCACAATGTTGGAACACAAAATACAACATACCTGCCTCAAAATTATAGTATTCCACCTGCATGCCTTTGTGGCAATGATAGAATAATGCAATCCGAAATTGACATGGGTTGTTATGAAACATGGGGATTATCTACCGGGACTGAAGATTTTGAACCATCTGCGAATAAGATAGTGAAGGTATTTCCCAATCCGACCTCCGGAATATCAGATATCAGATATCAGATATCAGATATCAGATATGTTACACTTGAGATCTATGATGTTCAGGGGCAAATGGTCAGGAATCTGGTGCATGAAAAACAACAGGCAGGTGAATATGTGGTCCGTTTGGGTGGATCTGATTTGCCCGCAGGGATCTACCTGGTCCGACTGCAGGCTGGAGAGCAAACGGAAACGGTGAAGATGGTGGTGATGCGGTAGGCAGTTGGCAGTTGGCAGTTGGCAGTTGGCAGTTGGCAGTTGGCAGTTGGCAGTTGGCAATAAAAACCTGCAACCTGTAACCTGCAACTTGAAACCAAAAGCTTGCAGCTTGTAGCTTGTAGCTTGCAGCCAATTAAGAATTTTGGATTTTGTTATTTGGATTTTGCCCCGCTATGCGTATCTTTAGGAAAAATTTTCCCTCAGAGATGCTTCGTGCGGTCATAATCGACGATGAAGCCCCGATGCGGCAAACGCTGGAAACGATGCTGAAAACGGCATGCCCCAACGTAAAGCTCGCTGCCATGGCCGATGGGGTACGAACCGGCGTGGAAGCGATCCGGCGAAATCACCCCGACCTCGTATTCCTGGATATCAAAATGGGCGACGGCACCGGCTTCGATCTGCTGAAACTGCTGGAGCCCATCGACTTCAAGGTGATCTTTATTACAGCATACGACCAGTACGCAGTCAAGGCATTCAAGTTCAGCGCCCTGGAATATCTGCTGAAACCCGTGGATGAGGACGAACTGGCCGAGGCAGTGACAAAAGCAAGGAAACTGATCGCTCAGGAACTCCAGATCCAGCTCGACACCCTCGAGGACAATATGGCCCCCGGTGATAAAATGGGGAAAAAGATCGTGCTGCGGACCTTCGAAAGCGTCCACCTGGTCAACACCCGCGATATCATATACTGCGAGTCGACAGAGAGCAGCTATACTGAATTTTATCTTGTGAATCGTGAGAAGATCCTGGTATCGAACCGGTTGAAGGAATACGAAGAACTGCTGGGCGAATTCGGATTTTTCAGGGTGCATAAATCGTACCTGATCAACCTGCGTCACATCTCCCGGTTCGACAAGAAAGAGGGTGGAATAGTCATTCTTACGGGCAATTTCCGGGTACCGGTAGCCTCCCGAAAGAGGGAGCAGCTGATGGAGCTGTTCGATCGGCTGGGGGGATAGTCAGTAGTCAGCAGTCAGCAGTTTGTAGTTGGCAGTTAGCAGTTGGCAGTTGGCAATAGAACAATTGGTCAATGAATAACAATTTGACAATTGAACAATAGAACAATGAATGGATGAAAATTGCCCCAACATTTCTCTTCGCTGTACTACTTGCTACACCCTGCTTTCCTCAGAGATACCTTACCCTTCCTTATTACAATGTCGACAGCCTCAGGCAGATGTTGCCATACCAGCGGGGAGAAGAGCAGGTCAATACTCTGAACCGGCTGGCGGTCATGCTTTTTTATAATGACACCGCCGGAAGTAGGGCTTATGAGGAGGAGGCGATAGATCTGGCACAGGAACTGGATTACGAAAGGGGGATCGCGGATGCGTACAGGAACCGGGGGTATATCTATCAACACCAGGGAAATTTCCCAAAAGCACTGGATAATTTCCTGGAATCCTTTTCAATTTATGAAATGTTAGATGATAAACACACCATCGGATGGATTTACTATGATCTTGCCAGGGCACATTATCTGGCAGCAAATTGTCAAAAAACAATCGAATATGGATATAAGGCCCTGGCTGTTTTCAGGGAGCGTATCGGTGGAAATTTAACAGTGGGAAATGCAAGAGACACTATAATGACATATTGCGGATTGGCTTTGGCCTATCGTCTGACAGGCAATTCCGGGAAAGCAGTCAGCATGTTCAGGATGGTATTGGATCTGATGCGGCAGAATCCCTTTGATCATGCTGTCGATGCTATAATTACCTGGTCCATTGGATATGATTATTGGAGTATAGACGAAATGGACAGTGCCAGGACCTACATGTACAGGACCCTTGCATTCCCTGATGAGAACCTGAATGTCCAGGGGATCAAGGCCCGCACAGAGCTCACGCTTGGACAAATGTACAGGTATGAAGGGAGGTGGGATTCTGCCCTGTTTTATTATCAGAAAGCCTTCAGCTGGTACAAGGACCATGGGATGTTATACTGGGCCTGTGAAATGGCTATGGAAATCGGATGGGTTCACTTCAAAAAAAATGAGATTGCCAGGTCTGAAATATACCTGAAGCAGGCGGAAGGATTTTTTAATGAAATCATGCTGAAAAACTCATCTTATGCCCATGATTCAGTGAAACATATTGTCACCTTTGGCCTTGAACTGTTTTATCCAATGTCGCCCAGTCAATGGAAAATGCTGATCTGGGGGGATGGGAGCACTATGTATTACATGCTTTACAGGCTCTATGAAGCAAAAAAGAGATCGGATGAAGCGCTGAAATACTATATTGCTCATACGGATGCTTTGGATACGTTGAACCGGTTGGAGCAAAGCATGGCGATGATCGAACTGCAGACCCGCTATGAAACCGAACAGAAGGAGAAACAGATCACTTCCCTGGAAAGGGAAAATGAATTCAAGACCTACAGGCTCAACCAGACCCGGATCATGTTGTTCAGTCTTGCCGGGCTGGTGATCCTGACCGTTGGTCTTGCCGTGGTCATCCTCTACATGTTCCGGCTGCGGGAACGGCAGAACAGGTTGATCCTGCAACAAAAACTGCTGCGCTCCCAGATGAACCCCCATTTCATCTTCAATTCCCTGGTCAGCATCCAGAATTTCATCTTCAACCAGAAGCCGGCGATAGCGGGAAAATACCTGTCGAGGTTCTCAAAGCTGGTGCGGAGCATACTCGACAGCTCGTTCAGGGAGTTCGTTCCCCTGGAAGAAGAAATCGATACCGTTGAAAATTACCTGGAGCTTCAAAAGGTCCGCTACGGAGATCTGTTTGATTATACGATCAATATCGATCCTGGCATTGACACGGAAAGCATGATGATCCCCCCGATGCTGGCGCAGCCCATGATCGAGAATGCCATCGAGCATGGAATAAAGCATAAGGAAGGGAAAGGGAGGATTGATATTCGATGTAGGCGATGTAACGATTTAGCGATATTCGAAGTGGAGGATGATGGAGTTGGGCGAAAGCGGGCGCAGGAGATACTGATGCAGCAGGATAAAGACCACAAATCGCTGGCCACCGCAATCACGCGGGAGCGGATCGCGGCGATGAACCGCAGGGCGAAACAAAAGATCACGCTGGAGATCGTGGATCTTGCAGATGATGAAGGTAATGCAAGGGGGACGCTGGTGAGGTTTGGGATACCGGTATAAATCCCAAATTCCGTTGACCGCTGACCGCCGACCGCTAACTATCAGCTACAATAAAAATTCCGGTGTTGCTTTTTCCAGGTCTGGCTTCCCAAATCCCATAGAATTAACCCGTCCAAGCCGGAAGTCATCAGCCACCTTTTTTAGTACTGAGGTCAAATGATCCGGATCGGCATTCACAAAAAGTCAAGGTCTTCACTATACCTGTGGCAAGGTAGTATTTTCCTTAGGCTGTGCACCCGGTAAGATAAGTGATAAGGATCAGAAATAAAAATTTATGAAATCTTTCTTGGAGATGGCTCAGTGATTATCGAGGTACCACTGGTTGAACTCCCGGATGATCTTTTCTTTGTCGATCCACTGGTAGCCATCTTCTTTATTCTTGATCTTTTCAGCCAGCTCGGGGTAATCGCTCACCAGTTTGCTCATACTCTTATCAAAGTTGACCAGGTATTTCAGCTGGCCCAGGTTGGTCATCTCTCCGTCCAGCTTCCGGATGAGATCCTGAGTGCTGAGTTCATTCTCTTCAAAGAGCAAGGCATCAGAAATGTCGTTCAGCGTCATGCTGACCGGTGAAAGCTTGCTTCTGTCCGGATCATAGTACCACAGGTAATAGGAGATCGGACCGGTGATAATGCGCATGAAAAAGTTGTCCTTGTGCGAACTATATTGTCCTTCAAACCGGATACTTTCGTAAATCCTGTTGCCGACCTTGTACTCCTTGAGTTCATTTGCCGTGTATTTAATCCGCCCCTTGTGATTATCCGGATCATCGTAAAAAAAAGTCTGGTGCTGGTTGAGCCAGCAGTTGATGTTCAGGAGCCAGCCTTCCACAGTATCGTTATCCTGTGTGATGATATACCCGGGATAGATTGTGCCTCTCTGCAGCGCAGTCGTATCCTCCTGCGCTCGCATTGTCACAGAAAAAAATAAAATAAATATGCAAAGAAACATACCAGATTTCATAACTAGAGGCAATAATTTACAGTGGGCTAATATAGAAAAAAATCCTAATCTCCAAAATCTCTGATTTCAAACTTAATTGATTTATCGTATCTTTGAATATCCTGGTGTGCAATTACCAGAAGAACATTTAACTGAATATAACTGCCCTTAGTAAATAAATCACCATGAATGTGAACTATTTATGCCCGCACTGCCGCGGTGCGATCAATGCGCTTGAAAATATCATACTGGCAGCAAGAAAAAAAAGAAAAAATACCGGGCTTGTGTTGCTGCATGAGGACTTGGGCAATTATAAATCCAGCTTTAGTGCCACACTCGTTGTGGAGCCGGGGGATATCGTTGATTTTTTCTGTCCCCTGTGCCATAAGAGTCTGAATACAAGACGTGGTATCCATTTTGCATATTACATCCGGATCGACGAATCAGGTAACGAATCGAAAATCGTCATTTCACGAATGTACGGAGAAAAAGCCACCTTCAAGATCGAGGATGGAAAAGCTGTAGAATCTTACGGGGAATGTGCCCGGAAATACATAGATCCGGAGTGGTTCATAAAAGAGTAAGCACCATTTTAATAAAGTTGGCAATTGGCAGTTGGCAGTTGGCAATGAAAACCTGCAACCTGTAACCTGCAACCTGGCGTTGGAATTTGAATGTTGGGATTTGTTTGGATTTTGGACCTTGGGATTTGGGATTTGACCCTCTTTAGCGAAAATCGCTTAATTTTGTGCTAAGAATCTACCCTTATGGACCAGCAATTCGTATCCAAAGCCCTGGAGGCCAACCTGGCGGAGACACGCTATAAAAATATCGTGATCCCGGAAGAGCACCAGAACTTCATCCAGCTCTCCTCTTCCTATTATGGCATCAACAAAAGGGCCAGTGAATGCCTGATCGAGTATTCCCATCCTTTCTCCAACCGTAAGTTCGTGATCGAAGAACTGCGCCAGATCCTGCTGGGTGACCTGTGGTTCTACGCTGCCCTGCCGGAGGCTGAAAAGGCCTGGGAGATCATCCTGAACGTACTCGACACCCTCCTGGCCGCTGAGCTGAAAAAGGAACTGGATGTGCAGATCGTTCAGACGATGGCTGAATTCATCGAACAGCTGAACAAACAGCAGACAAAGCCCTCCCATACGATCCACCGCACCCTGGAGACCCTTGACCGGAACCTGCCTGCAAATGAGATAAGTTATATCGAATGTTCAAAATTCCTGATCCGGCATTTAAGTGACCCTGCCCAGGATGAAGCCTTCCATGAACAAATCTTCCACCTGGTCCGCAATGTCCTGAGCCGGACCGTAAACTTCTGGGAGCGAACATCCGGAATTGAAGAATGGTACCAAAGTCGTCAGAATGCTTTCAACAGGGACTACAGCAGTGAACTTGACGCGATCGGGCGTTCGTACTTCAACGATCTGAAAGCTAAAATTCAGCAGATCTCCACCCTCAGGGAGCTGACCGAACGTATCCCAACCTATGACGACATTGCCGACCTGCACATCCGATTCATTGATCATTGGGAAACATTCATAGCAAAATTTTACTATTCGTTCTACCTGCTGAACCTTCCGGGTATGTCGCAACAGAAAGAGCGGCTGATCTGGAACATCAACAAACTGATGCGCAACGCCGTCGACGAGGTCCCTTCCCACGACCTGAGGGACTTCACCGATAACATCTTCGAACTTGCCGCACAGCTAAAGGAAGATCATGTCTCATCGGTTCTGGATTGCCTGCTGACACTCGGAAAACGGCTGATCGACATCGACAATTCGGAAGACCAGCACCTGGTGAGCAATTTTGAAACCCACCTGATCAACTTCGGATTTGAAAACCCCGGGATCGTCTTCGTCGACCAGGACTGGCAGATCAACGTAAATGAAAATCATATCAAGAACATCCGGGTATGGCTGGAGCTGATCGAATATCCGCATACCATTCTGGAGAACCTGCTTTCGACACTGATCGTCAACCTGAAGCTTGGTGGAATATTCATCAATGATACGGACCTGTTTCAACGGGATATCACCCGTATCCTCAACTCAAACATCTCCCCTTTCTTTAAAAAGGTCAAACAGCTCACCCGGATTTTCCCGGTGTTCTTCAATGAAATCGGTGCTGAAGGCGAGATCCGCAACGTGACGACCTCCATGGATGAGCTTACCAAACGGCAGGATCGGCTGATCCATTTTCTCAGGAAACAGGTACATACCGAAAGCAACAATACGCTCATTGACCTGGCCCACAAGATCTTTAATTTCTGGTATGATGGCGACCTGAAGGCACTTGAGCCTATCCTTCCCGGGGATGTCTATGAATCGATCGACCTGCAGGGAGAATATTTCGCTCCTGTCCATGCGATCATCCAAAAAGCCTGTACCATTGTCTCTTGTGATTACCATGACCTTCTGGACCTTGAAACCACCCATTTCTACCAGTTGATCGATGAAGCTGCAGGCAAAAACCAGAGGGATAAGGAACGGATCAAGTACCTTCATCAGCTCTATTTTTTACTGAAAGAGAAGTATTCATTCGACACGGTCGACATTGTCGCCATCCTCAAACGTTATTCCTTTCTCGAAGCCAAAGAGATCGAAAAATTTGGAAAGGCCCTGAAAAGCACCAACACCGAACGGTCACTCAAGATGATTTACGGCTTCATGGAAAAGCTCAAGCAAATCATCTTTAACCCTGAGCCCAGTGAAGGATGGGAGAACATCTACCACAAGCGCCACATTGCCATCGGTATTCCCTCGATGTACGGAGTCTACCGTGAAAGCAAATTTGAAGCGCTGGGGCTTACATTCCGGCTGGAAAAAGTGGCCACGCGGCTGATGGAAAAAGTGGTTGACAACATCAACCTTGACTACATTTCAGCCACCACCCTGTTACGGATTCACGCCATCCTGGAGTACTTCAGGGAAGGCATGGAACTGGATGGCGTTCACAGCCAGGGTTTTAACTCCAATCTCCAGATGCTGCGGTACAGCCTGACTTCCCGAAGCTTTTCCCTGGATCAGTACATCAATATCTTCCAGTTCATTGCGGAGGATGTCAAAGGAACCATCGACAAGTATTTCATCAAATCGTACGAACTGTCACTCGAGATCGTCATCCGCCAGTTGTACGATCCTGATGGCAAGCTGGGAGAAAAAGAATTTCAGCAACTGGTCAATAAGAAGTCGGAGGAGTTTTTCAGGGATATCATCGCATCGGCCTTCCTGGTACAGCCTCTTGACAATCTGATCACAAAGGTGCTGAACTCATTGCGGAACATGGTGGACAACTTGCCTTCAACCATGATCAGCGATGTCATGTCCTATAACTCCGACCTGGTCATCAGTCCGGTCTATGATGAGACTGTTGAAATGGACAACCAGGTCTTTCTGGGATCGAAAGGATATTTTCTTAAAAAACTCTTCCTGTCGGGATTTCCGGTGCCGGAAGGATTTGTTCTGACCACCGAAGTGTTCCGGAGACGGTTTACCATTTCCAATCATCCTGAAATCAGCCAGGAGTTCGATAAAATCATGATGGACCAGATCCGGCGCATCGAACGAATGTCGGGACGGCAGTTTGGCAATCCAAAAAATCCGTTGTTGCTTTCTGTGCGTTCAGGAACGGCTATTTCGATGCCCGGTGCCATGAACACCTTCCTGAATGTGGGTATGAACGATGAGCTGACCGAAGAACTGGGCAAGCAGTTCAACTACGGCTGGACTTCCTGGGATTCGTACCGCCGTTTGCTGCAGTGCTGGGGAATGGCCCACGGAGTCAGCCGGGATGTGTTTGATCAGACCATACAGGACTACAAAAAGAAATATAAGGTCGACCAGAAGGCCAACTTTGAGCCCTGGCACATGAAACAAATTGCCCTGGCCTACAAGAAGATTCTCAGCGATAACGAAATTGTTTTCGAGCGGGACCTGTTCCAGCAGCTCAAGAAGACGATACAGTTTGTTTTTGAATCCTGGTACTCGGAAAGGGCCAAGGTTTACCGCGAACACCTGCAGATTGCCGATGAGTGGGGTACGGCTGTGATCGTGCAGCGGATGATCCTCGGGAATCTTCATAAACATGCCGGTACCGGGGTTGTGTTTACCCACGATCCAAAATCCCAAAAACCGGGGGTCAGTCTGTATGGTGATTTTACCTTTTGCAGCCAGGGGGAGGATATTGTCAGCGGGCTGGTGAATACCCTGCCAGTCTCGGAAAATCAGCGTAAGCGGGCACGATTGAAAAAACGCTCCCTGGAAGCTTCCATGCCGCTGATCTATAAGCGGATCCGGCAGATTGCGGAGGATATGATCGAGAACCACGGATACAGCCCTCAGGAGATTGAATTCACGTTCGAGTCAGATAAGCCGGAAGATGTATACATTTTGCAGACACGGGAACTGTTTGTAAAAAAGCGATACAAAGTCAACGTTTTCAGCACACCTCCCAACCAGATGCAATTGGTTGGCAGGGGCATCGGCATCGGAGGCGGAGCACTCAACGGCGTGCTGGCCTTCGACATGAATGATCTGATCGAGCTGGCAAAGTCGCATCCGGATGACCACCCTATCCTGGTCAGGCCCGACACCGTTCCGGATGACATCGGGATGATCTTTGAGTGCCAGGGATTGCTCACGGCCAAGGGAGGGGCAACCTCCCACGCGGCGGTGACCGCGGCACGCCTTGGCAAGGTATGCGTGGTGAACTGCTCGGAGCTCAGGGTGAATGAAGCGAAAAAAACCTGCCTGGTCAACGGCGTCAGCTTCAAAACGGGAGACAAAATAGCCATTGACGGCCATCTGGGCAACATCTACAAAGGCAATTACCTCATCGAACTGTCCGAAACCGTCCCGGGAATCTGAGTGTGCAAAAAATCAGATTTATTACTATTTTTGCCCCATGGAAACCATCCGCAATTTTTGCATCATTGCCCATATTGACCACGGAAAGAGCACACTCGCCGACCGGTTGCTTCAGTTCACCGATACCCTTTCCGACCGGGAATTTCAGGACCAGGTGCTCGACAATATGGACCTTGAACGCGAACGCGGCATTACCATCAAGAGCCACGCCATCCAGATGCGGCATACCTTTGAGGGAAAAACCTACAAGCTTAACCTGATCGATACACCGGGACATGTTGACTTCTCGTATGAAGTCTCACGTTCCATTGCCGCCTGCGAGGGCGCTTTGCTGGTTGTCGACGCTACGCAGGGAATCCAGGCTCAAACCATTTCCAACCTCTACCAGGCCCTGGATCACAACCTTGAAGTGATCCCGGTGCTGAACAAGATGGACATGGACAACGCCATGCCGGATGAAGTCAAGGAACAGATCGTCGACCTGATCGGATGCAGGGAGGAAGATATCATCGAAGTAAGCGCCAAGACCGGATACGGAGTGGACCGGATCATCAGGGAGATCATTCACCGGATACCACCTCCGAAAGGGGACCCGGATGCACCTCTGCAGGCACTCATCTTTGATTCTGTCTACAATTCCTTCCGGGGCATCTATGCTTACTTCCGGATCCTGAACGGCCGGCTTCGGAAAGGAGACCATGTCAAATTTATTTCGACCGGAAGTGATTATATCGCCGATGAGATCGGGGTGCTGAAAATGAAATTCGACCCTGTCGACATGCTGGAAGCAGGTGATGTCGGGTATATCATATCCGGCATCAAATCCTCCAAAGATGTGAAGGTGGGCGACACGATCACCGGGTATGACCGACCAAGCCATACCCCCATTGAAGGATTCAAAAACGTGAAACCCATGGTCTTTGCCGGTGTATATCCGGTGGATGCCGACGAGTACGAGGAATTAAGGGCTTCCCTTGAGAAACTCCAGCTGAACGACGCCTCTCTTTTTTATGAACCCGAGTCCTCTGCAGCGCTGGGCTTTGGTTTCCGCTGTGGTTTTCTGGGCCTGCTGCACATGGAAATTGTCCAGGAACGGCTCGACAGGGAGTTTGACATGGATGTGATCACTACCGTTCCCAATGTTTCCTTCAAGGTCATCAACCCAAAGGGCGAAACTATCGAGGTGCACAATCCTTCCGGAATGCCGGAACAAAAGTTCATCCACCACATTGAAGAGCCATTCATCACCGCACAGGTCATCTCCAAATCGGAATACATTGGTGCCATCATGAAACTGTGCATCGACAAGCGTGGCACACTGAAAAACCAGGTCTACCTGACCACCGACCGGGTGGAAATCACCTTTGAGATGCCCCTGAGCGAGATCGTTTTTGATTTTTACGACAAGCTGAAAAGCATTTCAAAAGGGTATGCCTCGTTCGATTACTATATGACGGGGTATAAACCAGCTGAACTGATCAAGCTGGATATCCTGCTGAACGGTGAACCGGTCGACGCCCTCTCAACGTTGATCCACAAGGACCACGGCTATGATTTTGGCCGCAGAATGTGCGAAAAACTCAAAGAGCTGATCCCGCGGCAACAGTATGACGTAGCCATACAGGCAGCCATCGGAGCGAAGGTTATTGCCAGGGAAACCGTAAAGGCTTTCCGTAAGGATGTGACTGCAAAATGCTATGGAGGAGATATCACCCGTAAGCGAAAACTTCTCGAAAAACAGAAGAAAGGCAAGAAACGAATGCGCCAGGTGGGCAACGTGGAAATACCCCAGAGCGCTTTTCTGGCTGTGTTGAAAATGGATTGATTTTTTACCTGCTCTGTAACATTTTCATTCTCCGGTCGTCCTATAATCGGTTTTCATGATTTTCACCAGGTACACTGACACTGATTGAATGACCATTTCAGAATATAACCGATGTGTCGATCATTATTCGGATGGCGTTTTTCGCTTTATCCTGAAAAACTTCAGGGATGAAGATACATCCAGGGATATCGTTCAGGACTCGTTCTTGAAATTATGGGAAAAGGTATCTGAAGTCAGCTTCGAAAAGGCGAAATCATACATCTTTACGACGGCTTACCATGCCATGATCGACAGGATCCGGAAGGAAAAATATATGGAAGAACCTCAGCCTTACTTTGAGCATGGCCATTCAGAGGAGATCGGATTCAGTGACGTGAAAGAAGTACTTGATCAGGCCATCCGATTGCTCCCTGATATTCAGCGTACAGTGATCCTTCTCCGGGACTATGAAGGATATTCTTACCAGGAGATCGGCGACATCACGCACCTGAGTGATTCTCAGGTCAAAGTGTACATTTACAGGGCAAGGGTATTTCTGAAAAATTATATCGGTAAACTTGAAAATGTGATTTAAGGCATCCAACCAGCAATGAAGATTAACCGTGACAACTACGAAATCTATTTCATCGATTACCTCGATGGAACACTCCCGCCGGAGATGGTCAGCGAGTTGTTGCTGTTTCTTGACGCAAATCCTGACCTGCAGGAAGAATTGAACGATCTTGACGCCGTTCCCGTCAGGGCGGATCCGACCATCCAGTACTCCGGCAAGGAGCTGCTTAAACAAAATCCAATCGTTTCAGTCGGGTCTGTGAATGAGCTGAATTACCAGGAATATCTTATCGGATTTTCAGAAGGCGATCTGAGCGTTCCTGAGATCAGAATACTGGAGCGCTTCCTCCTCAGAAATCCTCAGGCCAAAAAAGAACTGGATCAATACAGGGCAGCCAGGCTTGTTCCGGATCACACCATTGTATTTCCAGGTAAAAACAGACTGAAAAAATATCCTTTCGGAATTCAGGCCAGAAAAGCGCTGTACTACATTTCGGGAGCTGCGGCCATCCTTCTCCTGGCGTTGATGGTGATCTGGCCCACTCAGAAAAAAGAGCCGGCCGTGGTGCAGGAACAACTGCCCATGCATGAAATCCCCGGTGAGCCCGAACCGCTCAAAAAAAATGAATCACCTTCACCCGTATACACTGCAACACTGCCCCGGGATCGTCAGAAAATCACAACTCATTCCCCTGTTGCCGAACCGGCGGCCACGCCTCTCATCGAGACTCCGGAAACCAGCAGCATCACAGCAATCCATCCCGTTCACAGGGGAATACAGTACCAGCTTGTCAATCCCTCTTTCCAGCCTGGCACGGATATCAAGCTGGCTGAAAAAAGGGACCTGTATTCCCAGGTTTTACCCTATCTGACGGAAACGGATCAATATACGCTGTCACCTTACCGAACCGACAAGGATCAATCCAGCGGCTCATTCGGTGAAGCCGCCTTCAGTAAGGTCAGGGAGATCTTTACAGGCAACCCATCCAAAATGAAAAGCCTGAAATATATAAACCTTTGGACAGTCGCTGATTTGGGAGTGGCAGGGATCAACCAGCTTACCAACAGTGACCTTCGCATCCAGCGCATAATGAATGAAGAGGGCAGGATCATTTCCTATGCACTTGTCAATGAAAAAGGGGAGATCAAACGGACCCGGATGAAAAATGATGCCGGGCAGTTCCAGCATTTTGAATAAATTTTCTGATCAGCCCGCCCTGCTGTAACAAATGCTGTCTCCCATCCGTCCTACTGTCGATTAACAAAACTTTTTCAAAAACCTTACATCTTAGAGCCATGAAAAGAGCGAACCTTTTATCCATTGTGATTTCGTGCATTATTCTGACCACCGGATGTTCTTTACACACATTTGCTCAGTGGTATGAGGGCAGCGGTACGGTTGCCCGGGAAACCAGGGAGCTTGCTTTCTTTGATAAAATTGATGCCGGTGGCATGGCCGAGGTGCTGCTGAGCCAGGGACCTGAGCAATTGGTTGTGGTTGAAGCGGATGATAACCTGCTTCAAAATATAAAAACCATCGTTGAAGACCAGACCTTTAAAATTTCGACTGAAAAAATCCGTGATTATACCAAATTGCTCATTTACATAACCCTGCCAGATCTCTCCCTTATAAAGGCATCCGGAGCCTCCCAGGTCAGGGGATTGACCCCGTTTGAGCTTCAGTACCTGATGGCCGATGTGAGCGGAGCATCCGAACTGGATATGGAATTGAATGTTCAGGTACTGGAATCTGAACTATCCGGAGCAGCGGAAATGCAGCTTACTGGAACTGCTAACAGTCACAACAGCCATCTGAGCGGAGCTTCATTGCTGAAAGCTTTCGACCTGGAGACACAGTTTACAACCATTTCGGCATCGGGTGCCTCCAACGGAGAAGTGCTGGCCATCAAGGAACTGACCATTGATACAAGCGGAGCTGGAGAGGTCAGGTATCACCAGGAACCAGAGACATTACTGACAAATCCACCGGATGGTGTTCAAACCAAACCTTCCTCCAAAGGAGTGGTCATCATTCGTTCCGATGACTGGGATGAAACCACCGAAGTGAAAGTGGGCGGAATATCGGTGGATGTCAGAGAGGATGACACAGTGAGGATCACACTCGGGGACAGGGAATTGGTGATCTCCGATGACGGCCACGTGGAATTCATCAAAGAGGAGAAAGAGAAATTCAGGGGGCACTGGGGGGGACTCCACCTGGGGATCAATGGCTATGTGGATCGGGATTTCAGCATCCAGGTCCCTGATGAATACGACTTTTTGGATCTCAGATATGAAAAATCATTCAATGTCCAGCTGAATGTTTATGAACAAAACTTCAACCTTTACAGGAACCATCTGGGATTGATCACCGGCATCGGACTCAGCTGGAGTATCTATAATTACGCCAAGGACCTGCATTTTGTTCCCGACTCAGCAGTGATTTATGCCTATCACGGCAAAGAGGGCAACGACTATGAACAGCCCCACCCTGAACGGGATTATAGAAAGAGCAAACTGATGGCGGCCTATCTTACGATTCCCCTGCTGATGGAATTTCAGACCAACCATTACTGCAAAACAAACAGTTTCCATCTGACTGCCGGGGTGGTCGGTGGTGTGCGGCTGGGGACCAAAGCAAAGGTGAAGTGGGATGATTCCGGTTCCGGCAAGGAAAAACACTGGGATGACTACCATATGAATCCCTTCCGATGGGATGCATACGGCGGTATAGGCTGGGGGATCATCAACCTGTACGGCACCTATTCACTGAACCAACTGTTCCAGAAAGACGAAGGCCCGGAACTGTATCCCTTTACGCTGGGGATCACCTTGGTTCCCTGGTGAGAAGAAAGCTGTCTTTATTCTAAAATCCTGCTCCTGCGGCAACCTGTTCGAGCAGGATTTTTCATGCAATCCCGCACCAGCATCAATTTTTGCACAAAAAAGGACTGCATTTCATCCCATTTTATATCTTTGTACCCCTCAGAAAAGTACACAACCCATCAAAACAAAACCTTATGTCAGGACACAGCAAATGGTCCACTATTAAACGGAAGAAGGGGGCCGCCGACGCAAAACGGTCCAAGGCCTTCTCCAAGATCATCAAAGAAATTACGGTTGCGGTCAAAGAAGGCGGTTCCGATCCCGACGGGAATCCAAGGTTGAGACTGGCCATCTCCAATGCCAAGGGAGCCCATATGCCGAAAGAAAACATCCTCAGGGCTATCAACAAAGGCGCGGATAAAGATGCCGCCGCTTTTGTGGAAACCACCTACGAAGGATACGCTCCCCACGGTGTGGCTGTATTCATTGAAGCCACAACCGATAACCAGCAGCGCACCATCAGCAACGTGCGTTCGATCTTTAATAAATATGGGGGTGCCCTGAGCACCAACGGATCCCTGAGCTTTATCTTCGACCGGAAAGGTATCTTTGAGATCCCTCAGGAAGGTGTGCAGGATCACGATGATTTTCAGATGGAGGTCATTGACGCCGGGGCGGAGGACATCGAACTGGAGGAAGGATATTTTACCATCACAACGGCCATGGAGGACTTTGGGGCGATGATGAAAAAAATGGAAGAACTGAAAATCCAGCCCGAAAGCGCCGAACTGCAGCGCCTGCCAAAAACAACGGTGAAACTGGACAAGGAAGCCGGCCTGAAGGTCTTGAAACTCATTGAGATATTTGAAGAGGATGATGACGTGCAAAATGTGTATCACAACCTCGAAATGACCGACGAACTGATGGCTGATATGTGATTCAACAGCCCAGGGATCGCACCAGACTGTAGGTTTCACTGGCGATGACCAGCTCTTCATTGGTTGGGACGACCATCACTCTGGTTCTTGAATTTGCCTTTGAAATCCTTCCTTCCCTGCCCCTGAGCCTGATGTTCTCTTCCTGATCAAGTTCAATCCCTAAAAAAGTAAGATCCGAAAGGATCCGTTCCCTGGTCCGGGAATCATTTTCACCGATCCCTCCCGTCAAAACGACCAGATCCAGGCCATCCATTGCTGCTGCATAAGCTCCGATATATTTTTTCACACGGTAGGCAAACATGCTTAAGGCCAGTTCGGCCCGTACATTTCCCTGTAGCGCGGCCTGCCCGATATCCCTCATATCCGATGAAATACCTGAAATGCCAAGCATCCCGCTCTTTTTATTGACAAGGTCGCTCACCTGGCTGATGCTCAGATCCTCTTTGTCGGCTATCTTCAGCAAGGCACCCGGATCAAGGTCACCGCTGCGGGTTCCCATCATCAACCCTTCGGTGGGGGTCATCCCCATGGAAGTGTCAACCGAAACACCCTGCCGTATCGCGGCGATGGATGAGCCGTTGCCCAGATGGCAGGTGACGATCTTCATCCCGCTGATGTCTTCTCCAAGGATGTCGCAGGCCCGCCGGGAAACATACCTGTGGCTGGTACCGTGAAATCCATAGCGCCTGATCCGGTATTTTTCATAGTATGCATACGGCAATCCGTAAAGATAGGCATGAGTTGGCATCGTCTGGTGAAAAGCCGTATCAAAGACGCCGGCCTGGGGAACATGGGGAATGAGCCGGCTGATGGCATCAATTCCGGCAAGGTTCGATGGATTGTGTAAAGGTGCCAGATCCGTGCATGCCTGAAGTGCTTCAATCACTTTTCTATCAATGAGCACACTCCCGGTGAAAAATTCACCGCCGTGAACAACACGGTGCCCCACGGCATCAATCTTTTCTGCCGATGGAATGACCTCCAGCGAAGGCCGTGTGATGACCTCAAACATCTCCTGAATGCCCTCCCCGTGGGTGGATATTTCCTTTTCTTCTTCCTCCTCCAGACCCGATGGCAGGATAAGCTTCAATTTGCCTCCCTGCAATCCAATCTTCTCGATCAGTCCCCTTACCAGTACTTTCTTCTCAGGCATTTCGAAAAGCTGAAACTTGATCGAAGAACTGCCGCAATTCAATACCAATATAATCATAAAAAATCCAATTTTTAACGGATTAGGTCCAAAACGCCGTAAAGGTCGTGATCTTTTTTGGATGTTTAGATTTAATATAAATTAACTTGCTGTATATTTAAAGATCATTGTTCATGCCCTGTATTAACGTAAAAATTTTAATTTTGGACTTTTTTCGGACTGCGGGTTAACGCGTTAATAATCATCGATTTTCGTTTTAGTATCCTAACTGTCCACGCTATGAGCAATAAACTATTCTGTGCACTGTTTGCAATCCTCCTTCCTGTGGTGGTTCCGGCACAGGATTTTGGGATAAAATTTTCAGGATTTGTCAAAAATGACATCATCTATGATTCCCGGCAGACCGTTTCCCTCCGGCAGGGTCATTACCTTCTGTATCCCGATAAGGAACTGCCTGATGAAAATGGTGAAGACATCAATGCCAAATCCAGTTTTCATTTTCTGTCGATTCAGAGCCGGATCAAAGGTGACATAACGGCTCCTGAAGTCCTTGGAGCAAAACCAACGGGACTGATCGAAGCAGAATTCTTTGGCAACATCGAACAAAACATCAATTCCTTCCGGTTGCGTCATGCCTACATCATGCTCAGCTGGCCAAAGACCGAATTGATGATCGGCCAGTACTGGCATGCCATGTTCATCACCGAGTGTTTTCCAAATGTAGTTTCCTTCAATACCGGAGCTCCCTTCCAGCCTTTTGCCCGCAACCCCCAGATCCGGCTGACACAGAAAATCGGCAGCCTCAGCGTGATTGGGACGGCCCTGTCAGAAATTGACTTTGTGACCAATGGCCCGGACGGTGGCAGTTCAAAATACATTCGAAATGCAGCGTTTCCTGAGTTGAACCTGAAACTGACCTACACCTGGAAGAATCAGACCACGGGCCACGAATTTTTTGCCGGTGTCGGAGGAGATTATAAAAGGATCATGCCGCGTTTGGTGACTTCGGCCAATTACAAAGACCGTGAAGTAGTTTCAGGACTGGCATGGATGGGCTTTGTCAAATACAAGATCCCGGCGGTGACCTTCAGCTTTGAATACGTTTACGGTGAAAATTTCCACAGCCTGACCATGCTGGGTGGGTATGCTGTGGAGGAGGTGACCGATATGGCAAAGGATTTCCGCACCTATACTCCCATCAGAACCATGTCGTTATGGGGTGAGATCCAGACCAATGGCAAAACCTGGCAGGCTGGCCTGTTCGGAGGCTATTCACGCAATGCGGGCTCGGCCGATAACATTGATCTTATTGAACAGTCAGGTTCTGCCAATCCTAAACAGACCTATTACAGCAGGGGATCGGATATCGCCTATCTTTACCGAATCGCTCCACGGTTGCTTTTCAATTCAGGGCGATTCCGGGTAGCTGCAGAGATTGAATACACCGTTGCAGCCTATGGGCAACCTGATTTAAGAGGCCAGGTCCAGGATGCCGCAGAAGTGGGCAATTTCAGATTTCTACTGGGAACATACTTATTCTTTTAATAGCACATCACATCATTATTCACCTTAATTTCAAGCACTATGACCAAGCAGATCAAGAGTTTTAGAGAGTACCTGGAGACCTACGACAGAAGTGTGGCCGATCCGGAAGGCTTCTGGGGCGAACAGGCAGAAACATTCTTCTGGCGAAAAAAATGGGATAAAGTTTTAGAATGGAATTTCAAAGACCCGGATATCAAGTTTTTCAGCAACGGGAAGCTTAATATCACTGAAAACATCTTTGAGCGACATCTTCCGCAGAGAAAAGATCAGATTGCCCTGATCTGGGAACCCAACAACCCGGCCTCACCCAACCGCACGCTCACCTACGGCGAACTTTACGAAAAAGTGTGCCAGTTTGCGAATGCATTGCTCAAAATGGGCATTAAAAAAGGTGACAGAGTGGCCCTTTACCTGCCCATGGTCCCTGAGCTGCCCATCGCCATGCTGGCATGCGCCCGGATCGGTGCCATTCACTCCATCGTTTTTGCCGGTTTCTCGTCCTCATCCCTTGCCGACCGGATCATTGATGCAAAA
Organism: Bacteroidales bacterium; assembly: GCA_035342335.1. Classification (NCBI taxonomy): domain Bacteria; kingdom Pseudomonadati; phylum Bacteroidota; class Bacteroidia; order Bacteroidales; species Bacteroidales bacterium. Next base: position 104,187 of record DAOQWY010000004.1, on the reverse strand, counting down.
TCAAACCTGGTGATCACCTCCGACGGTGCTTACAGGGGAGCCAAGGACATCAACCTGAAAAACATTGTGGATGAAGCACTGCAAACCTGCCCGACCATCGAACATGTCGTCGTCTTGAAACATACGGGAACTCCGATCAACATGACGGCGGGAAGGGATATCTGGTGGCACGACTTCATCCAGGGAGTCTCCAGTGAAAACAAAGCGGAAATCATGGATGCCGAGGACACGCTCTTTATCCTTTACACTTCAGGTTCCACCGGCAAACCCAAGGGAGTGCTGCACACCATCGGGGGCTACATGGTTTTTGCCGAATATACGTTCCTGAATGTCTTTCAGTACAAAGAGGGAGATATTTTCTGGTGCACGGCGGATATCGGCTGGGTGACCGGTCACACCTACATCGTTTACGGTCCTTTGCTGGCGGGCGCCATCAGCGTGATGTTCGAAGGCGTGCCAACCTATCCTGATGCAGGACGCTTCTGGGATGTTGTGGACAAATATAAGGTGAAACAATTCTATACTGCTCCAACGGCTATCCGGGCGTTACTGGCACAGGGCAACGAATATGTCACAAGCCGTGACCTGAGCTCACTCAAGGTACTGGGCACCGTTGGTGAACCCATCAATGAGGAAGCCTGGAGGTGGTACCATGATGTTGTGGGCAAGGGCAAATGCCCGATTGTGGATACCTGGTGGCAAACCGAAACCGGCGGCATCCTGATCACGCCGCTGGCCGGGATCACGCCCACAAAACCCTCTTTTGCCACCCTGCCGCTGCCCGGTGTTCAGCCCATCCTGGTGGATAACGAAGGAAATGTCATGGAAGGCAACAACGTGCAGGGAAATCTTTGCATCAAGTTCCCCTGGCCTGGAATGATCCGTACCACCTACGGTGATCATGACCGCTGCAGGCTGAATTACTTTTCTACATACCGGGGTTACTATTTCACCGGTGACGGTGCCAAACGCGACGAGGAAGGTTATTACCGGATCATGGGCCGCGTTGACGATGTGATCAATGTATCGGGACACCGCCTGGGTACCGCAGAAATTGAAGACGCCATCAACCAGCATCCAAAAGTCAATGAATCGGCCGTGGTCGGCTATCCGCATAATATCAAGGGACAGGGAATCTACGCCTATGTGACCTGTGATGAACTGACCGAAGTGGAAGAAAAGACCATCGAGAACGATATCAAGAACCTGGTTGCAAGGATCATTGGCCCGATCGCCCGCCCGGATATGGTTCAGATCGTCGGCGGATTGCCCAAGACCCGTTCCGGAAAGATCATGCGCCGGATCCTGCGTAAAATCGGAGAAGGGGATGCCACCAGCCTCGGAGATACCTCCACCCTGCTGGATCCCGGTGTGGTCGAAGAGATCATCCGCGGTGCCAAGGTTGAAGTGAAACGGTAATAAGCAACTAACATGGAAAAAACAAAAGTGCAAAAACGAAGCCTGGTGGTGGTTGGAGCCATCATGATACAGCTTGCACTGGGAGCCATCTATGCCTGGTCAGTGTATACAAAGCCGTTGGTGGAAGCCGGATGGACAAAAGCGCAGACACAGATGGTCTTCTCAGCCGGGCTTGCCTTCTTTGCGATCATCATGGTGATCGCCGGACGCCTGATGCCGAAAGTGGGCCCGCGCAAACTCGCCATGGCCGGAGGATTCGTGCTCGGACTGGGGTATGTCCTTGCAGGACTGCTCGGAGCCGAAAACTTTACCACCACATTGATCTTTGTAGGTATCATCGGAGGCAGCGGCATCGGTCTGGGATATGTCGTGCCCATCGCAGTAGGAATGCGCTGGTATCCGGACAAGAAAGGATTGATCACCGGGCTCGCCGTTGCCGGATTTGGATTCGGCGCTACCCTCTGGATGACCCTGGCGGATAGACTGGGCTCGCTGGGCGGCGGACAACTCCTTCAGCATATTGGTGTTTCCGGGACATTTATCGCCTATGGTTTCGCATATATGGTACTTGTCCTGATCGGAAGCATCTGGATGGTCTTCCCTCCGGAAGGCTGGAAACCCGCCGGATGGAGTCCTGCTGCTGCACCTGCCGGCAAAAAGGCTGTGGCCGGTTCGATCGATTTCAACAGTGGTGAAATGCTCAGATCCTGGCAGTTCTATATGATCTTGCTGACCTTCGCTTTTGGTGCGAGCGCCGGATTGATGAGCATCGGGCTGATGAAACTCTGGCCAATGCAGGCCATGCAGGCAAAAGGAATACCTGTTGAAGTGGCCAGCGCAGCCGCCACCCTGGCAATGGCAGTTTTCTTCGCCCTATTCAATGGCCTGGGACGCATCCTGTGGGGCACGATCAGCGACAAGATCGGAAGGAAACTTTCGATCATTATCATGATGGCAACACAGGGCGTATTTGTGATCCTGTTCCAATGGATGGCCGGCAGCCAGGCTACCCTCTACCTCTTTGCCATGCTCATCGGATTTAACTTCGGTGGCAATTTCGCCCTGTTTCCAACTATGACAGCTGACACATTCGGCACAAAATTCATCGGTCAGAACTATGGCTGGGTGTTCCTGGCCTATGCCATCGGCGGCATCGCTGGTCCGATCATGGGTGGCAAACTGGGAGATCTGGGCAATTTCCCGCTGGCATTCACCATTTGCGGGATCCTTTGCTTCGTAGCAGTGTTTACCATTGCACTGGTGAGGCCTCCCGGCAAGGCTTCGGCCTGATTCCAAATGAAAGGAAATCAGGATAAGCTCTTACCCCTGATTTCCTTTCATATCTCTCCCTCTCCCTCCACCTCCACCTCTCCTTCCATCTGGACAATCATCAATCGTTATTCCATTGGGATCACTCCCACCCCTTTATCTCCTGCGTCAGAACCAGAACATCCTTATCTTCTTGTAAATAATCCGGCAGATCTGTTCCGTAAGGCTGAAATACAGCCACCCTCCGCTCCTTATTCTTCACCTCCTCATACTGCCCTTGGTCCGGAAGGAAATTATACGCCGGGCACCCAGTATAAAACATGGCTTCAACATAATGCCTGCCTTTAACATTGAACAGAACTGCATTGGGAGGCAATTCAAGGCTTTTGAAGACCTGCGCGTTGTGGGTCAGCCATGGGGTATAAATGTTGTCCGGCTTCCGGAGCGTATGTCTGGCCTGAATGGTTTCAATGTTAATCCTCAGTATGACGACTGTCAGAAGCACGATGAACACGGAACCGCTGTAAAGCGCCTCAGGCATTTTTATTTTCCTGACCAAATCCAGAACAGTATCGATCACACTGGCCAGGGCGATGAAAATCAGCATGCTGACCGGCAGCGTGAAAGATGGCATTTTGGTGGTGGCCAGTGAAAAGAACAGGTAAACCACGACAGCCATCGCCAGCAGGGGAAGGTAAAACTTTTTGACATTCAAACGAAAGTACAAAACGACCCAGGCAGGAACCATCAGGTAGGGTGACAGTTTGCCATAAATGACGCTGATCTGCCGGAAATGATACCAGAAGTCGCCGCGGTGGCCGTCTACGGATTCGAAAAAATGCCGGGAGTTCATCTCCAGGGCCATTGCGGCTTCTGCCGGGTACCGGAAAAGGGTCAACAACTGCCAGGGCAATGCGACGGCCACCGTCACCAGGAGCGCAGCGAAGACAAGAAGGAACTCCCGGTACCTTGATTTCAGGTCCTGAAGAATGAGGACCAGCCACCCAAGGTAGACCAGCAAGCCCGTCAGCCATTTGCAGAGAATGGCCATTCCGCTGAAAAGCCCGACCAGCAGTATCCAACCCCTTTTCCCTGAAAAGTTGTATTCGATGAGCGCCCAAATGCTCAGGGAAATATAGACAACAAAGGAAACATCGTTATGATCAACCTCCTGCCGGCCGGCGACCAGTTCAAGGAAGTAAAGCGAGGTCACGATCAGTATACCCGTTATGAAACCCGTACGTTTACTGACCAATAATTTGCCACTTCGGTAACCGGCCAGAACCAGGAAAGTACCCAGAACGGCCGAGGGAATGCGCACACTGAATTCTGACACACCGAAGATTTTGAAACTCAGGGCGATCTGCCAGAGGAAAAGGGGCTGTTTATGAAGCCAGATATGGTACCTGTCCCAGCGGTCGTACGCCATGGTGACGACAGGATCATCATACAGGGTTGGTTTGAAGGGATGAGCCATCAGGTTTTTAGCCACCAGGGCGTGAAAGCGCTCATCCCAGAGGTTAAGGAAGGGGTCCAGGGCAGCAGCGAACAGGTTGACCAGCAAAGCAGAGGTCATGAGCAATAAAACGGCTGCTTTTTCCCTTTCCTTTAGATGAAAGAACATACCAAGGATCAGACACACACCACCGGCCATCAGGAAAGTGGCCTGCTGACCGTCGAAATAGGTCGTTATCATACCAAACCAATCTGGATTTTAAAATTAACAGAAAAACCCCAGAACCAATGGATCGCGGGTTTTTAATTTGTTAAGTTTTTAACAACATAACCTCATAATGAACCTATAACTTTAATACCTTTGCACCGTCTTTTTGAAAAGCTTGAACGTCACGATAATCATTCAACTTAAAAAATTTTATTATTATGGGAGTCAGTCATTTAAGCAGCATCTTTAAACCGCAGCGGATCGCATTGATCGGTGTGAAGAACGACCCAAACAGTGTGGGTGGCATTACATTAAAGAATTTAGTTGGCGGCGGGTTCAATGGAGTCGTTTATCCTGTCAATCCAAAACATGAAGCCGTTCTTGGCATCCAATGCTATCCGAATGTTCGCAGCCTGCCCAAAACCCCAGATTTGGCAGTGATCACCACAGGTGCCCAGCTGGTGCCCGGATTGGTACAGGAATGCGGGGAAGCCGGGATTAACGGCATCATCATCATGACGGCCGGATTCAAGGAGACAGGGGCCGCAGGGAAGGTGCTCGAGGGTGAATTGAAAAAGGTGGTTGCCAGTTTTCCGGAAATGCGTGTCATCGGGCCGAACTGCCTCGGCATCATTGTTCCGCGCCTTAAAATGAATGTGAGCTTTGCCTCGGGCATGCCCAAGGATGGCAACGTGGCCTTCATTTCCCAGTCAGGTGCCCTTTGCACCTCGATCCTTGACTGGTCCTACGAGGAAAATATCGGTTTCTCTTATTTTGTTTCCATCGGCAACAGCATGGATGTTGAGTTTGGTGATCTGATCGATTATTTTGGGATGGATCCCCAGACCAAGTCGATCGTGCTGTACGTTGAATCCATCAATGAGGCCCGCAAGTTCATGACCGCTGCCCGGGCCTTTGCCCGCAAAAAACCCATCATTGTCTATAAGGCCGGTCGTTTTCCGGAATCAGCCAAAGCGGCCGCTTCCCACACCGGTGCCATGGCTTCGGAAGACTCCATTTACGATGCTGTTTTCCAGCGGGCGGGCATCGCCAGGGTCTACAATATCGGTGATATCTTTGATTTTACGGATCTGATTTCCCGCAGGCGAATCCCGAAAGGGGCCAACCTGGCTATTGTTACCAATGCAGGAGGTCCGGGGGTCATGGCAACCGATACGCTAATCGCCAGCAAAGGAGAACTGGTGAAGCTTACGGATGATACGATGAAAAAGCTCAATGATTACCTTCCTCCGTTCTGGTCACATGGTAACCCTGTGGATGTACTGGGGGACGCCACTCCCGAACGCTATGCCGTGGCTACTGAGATTGTGCTGCAGGATCCGGGTGTGGATGCCGTTCTGGCGATCCTGACCCCTCAGGCCATGACGGATCCGACCTCAATAGCATTGGAAATCAGTAAATTAACCGAAAAAACAACCAAGCCTATCCTGACTGCCTGGCTGGGAGGGAAAGAGATGCGCGAGGGGATCCAAATCTTTAATAAGCACAACATCGCCAATTACGCAACTCCCGAGCAGGCGATCTCCGCCTTCATGACACTGGCGGATTATTCGCATAACCTGGATGCTTTATTTGAAACCCCGCAGGATATCCCTGTATCCTTCCCGTACGACCGGAAGACGACCCGCGAGCAGGTCACTGCCCGCCTGCGCCATGAGCTGGAGAACACCGACCTCGGCAAAAACCGTACGATGTCGGAAGATGCATCCAAGGAACTTTTGGAAATTTACGGCATACCGACCACCCGGCCCATGCTCGCCAAAAACAAAAATGAGGCTGTCAAGATCGCTGAGGAAGTTGGGTATCCGGTGGTTTTGAAGATCCACTCCCCCGACATCACGCATAAGACCGACGTGGGGGGGGTATCGTTGAACAACCGTACCAAGGAGTCCCTGATCGGCAGCTGGGACAGGATGATGGACCGTGTAAAGGAAAAAATGCCCCAGGCACGCATCGAAGGGATCACCGTTCAGAAAATGGTCCAGGAAAAGGATGCCGTGGAACTGATCCTTGGCATTAAAAAGGATCCGGTGTTCGGGACCTGCATCCTGATCGGCATGGGAGGCGTGGTGGCCGAACTGTTCAAGGACAAGGCCCTGGGATTCCCGCCGCTGAATGAGGCCCTGGCCGACAATATGCTCAAATCCCTGAAAATATATCCTCTGCTCACCGGATACCGCGGTGCACCCCGAAAGAACATAGAAAAGCTGATTGAGATCATGATCCGCATGTCGTACCTGTCAGCCGACTACCCTGAGATCACCGAGCTGGATATTAACCCGCTGCTGGTGGGCCAGGAAAATGTGATCGCCCTGGATGCGCGCATCGTCATCGACGAAGAGATCGTGAAGAACCCCGTGCCCAACTACTCACACCTGATCCTGCACCCGTACCCGGAAGAATATGTCACCCCGATGACACTGGCCGACGGATCCACCATCACCCTGCGCCCGATCAAGCCCGAAGACGAACCCCTGTGGCTGGATATGCTGGGAAGCTGCTCAAAGGAATCCATTTATTCCCGGTTCCGCTATGATTTCCACTACGCAGCCCACGAAATTGCCACCCAGTTCTGTGTGATCGACTATTCCAGGGAAATCGCCATCGTTGCAGAAGTGATCGAGGAAGGCACCAAAAAGCTCGTCGGCGTTGGCCGCCTGATCGCCAACCTGGATCTGGATACGGTGGAATACGCCATCCTGATCCGGGATGCGTGGCAAAGAAAAGACCTGGGCAACCTCCTGACGAAATACTCAATGGACGTTGCCAAACACTGGGGACTGAAACGAATCGTTGCTGAAACAACCGTCGATAACAAACCTATGATCTCTGTTTTCAAGAAATACGGATTCAACATTCATTTCAATTCCGATGGATCCGTCCATGTCACCAAAGAAATGGCAGATTATGAACAGACCTACTTTTTTGACTCCAACTAATCGGTCCGGAGGAAAGCTTGTGGCGTGAATCAGCCAATGATGCAATAGTCTATGCCTGAAGACCTATTTGATACAATCTGGAAAGATGATATAGAAAAAGCCGTTGCCATTCTGCGGAATGCGAAGTATGGAGTTGTCTTTACAGGTGCAGGCATATCGGTCGAAAGCGGCATCCCTCCCTTCAGGGGGGAAAACGGAATCTGGAACTACGTTGACCCAATTTACCTTGAACTGGGTTTCTTTCTTAAAAAACCACTCGCATCCTGGCAAAAAATCAAGGAGATCTTTTATGATACCTTTGGCCGTGCCGAACCCAACTATGCACACTACTTCATTTCTAAACTGGAAAAAAGGGGAATCATCGAAACGGTGATCACTCAAAACATTGACAACCTGCACCAGTTAGCAGGCAGCAAAAAAGTCCTGGAGCTTCATGGTTCCTCCAAAACACTGGTGTGCACCGACTGTGGTTCTGAATATGATATCAGTTTCACGGACCTGAATTTTTTACCGCCGACGTGCTTCATCTGCAAGGGCGTTTTGAAACCAAAGATCGTTTTTTTCAATGAGGAGCCACCCCAGGATGAGTTGAATCAATCATTTCAGGAAGCTATCAAAGCCGATGTCATGCTGATCATTGGCAGCGACGGGGAAGTGTTGCCGGCGGCACAGATCCCTTTTACGGCCAAAGAAAACGAAGCCAGGATCATTGAAATTAACATAACAAAAACACGGTATACAGATACGGTCACGGATATTTTCCTTCAGGGAACTGCGGTGGACATGTGTCATAAAATGGGTAAATTACTGCTGATCGAATGAACCAGGACAGCCTACTAACTCCTTTGCTGCCGTACACGGATCCGGTAAAACCGATCACTTACAGTCCAGATGAAGTCTATATTTCAAAGGATTTTCAGGACCTGATCCATTACTATACGGAAACGTTACCTGCAAAGGAACTGCAATCTGCAGCGAAAGCGCCTGTCTCCTATTTTCAAACGCAGCCTTTTCACACCAGGGAATTCACGCCTGCAGTCCGGATGGAAGTCCTTAACGACTGGATCATTCCTGTTTTGCTGATCTGTTTTGCCATTTTTGCCTGGGTAAGGGTCTCGTTCCGAAAAAGGTTTACCCAGCTGGTGCAGGCTTCATACTCAAAACAATATATGAACCTGCTCATACGCGAAGGGGGCGGAAGGTACGACCTGATCAATCTGTCGCTTGGATTCCTCTTCATCTGCGCAACTGCGCTCCTTTTATTTCAATTCAGTGAATCGCTGTCCGGTCCCTCTTCATCCGGATCCCTTCAGTTCCTTCTTTTTCTGGCCATTGCCGGAGGCATTGTCCTGTGGCTTCTCTTCCGGCTATTCCTGATCCGTGTGTTAGGCTGGACCTTCCGGAATTATGAAATCACTTCCCAGTACCTGATGAGTTCCATGTCGTATAACTTCCTGTGCGGAATTATCCTGCTCCCTTTCCTGGTGATCAATGCATACTCCCATTCCCAGCTCTTCCTGTACATAAGCCTGGGAATCATCGGCCTTTTTTTCCTTTTGCGGATCTTCAGGGGAATCATCATCGGACTGTCTGACACAAAATTTTCAATGTTTTATTTATTTTTTTATCTTTGCACCGTCGAATTTTTACCTCTGTTGGCCATTGTAAAAATCGCAAAAGATAATCTCTAAGCATTGAATATCAGGCTTTTAGTCAATTATCTAACTTTTTAAAATAACGTGATTTGAAAGTTAAGAACATACTCGTATCGCAACCTCAACCAGCCGAACTGAATAAATCACCATACGGACAGTTAGCAACAAAACACAATGTAAGCATCGATTTTTATAATTTCATCCAGATTGAGGGAATAAGTGCAAAAGAATTCCGGAAATCCAAGGTGCATCTGCTGGACTACTCTGCCATTATCTTTACCAGCAGAAATGCGGTTGACCATTTTTTCAACCTGGCAAAGGATCTGAGAGTGGAAATCCCGGATGAAATGAAATATTTCTGTATATCAGAAGCCACTGCTTTTTACCTCCAAAAATACATTCAGTACCGAAAAAGAAAAATATTTTACAGCAAACAAAACTTTACGGATCTGCTGGAAATCATAAAAAAACACCGGGAAGAGAAATACCTGCTCCCGTGTTCCGATGTTCACAAACACGAGATAACAAAGCTTCTGCAGGAATGTAACATCCAGTGCACCAAGGCTGTCATTTACAAAACACTGGCGAGTGATCTTAAGGACTTCAGCATTGACAAGTATGATTTACTGGTCTTTTTCAGCCCAGCCGGTGTAAGATCACTGATAAAGAATTTTCCTGACTTCAAGCAGGAAGAAAAACTGATTGGGGCTTTTGGTCCATCCACAGCCAAGGCTGTCAAAGATGCCGGACTTACCCTGAATATCAGTGCACCCACAAAGACAGCTCCTTCGATGACCATGGCCATTGAAGAATTCCTGGAAAAGAACAACAAGAAAAAATAAGAGGCATTGACCGGAATCAATCCGTTCCTCCGAAATACGTTCCGCAAGCACGAACGTCTTTGCAATCGCAACCAGATCAATACTTTATTCACCCAGGGTCGTCATTTCACGATCTACCCCATACGGGTTTACTGGGTGATCACTCCTGCAGTTCAGCCGTTCCCTGTACAGCTGGTCATCCAGGTGCAACGAAAACACATTGGCCTGGCAGTGAATCGAAACCTCCTGAAAAGACGCATCCGGGAAGCTTATCGCCGGCACAAGGTTATCCTTTATGACTGCCTGACAAAGCAGCGTGGTACCTTGTCGTTTGCCCTGGTCTATTTCGGTGACTCAATTCTCCCGTACCGGCAACTGGAAGCGATAATAATACTAATTTTGCAGCGTTTGAGCAGAGAATATGAAAAAGGTGATGGGTAAATTCATGATCTTGCTGATACGACTCTATCAGATTGTCATCTCACCTTACCTGCCACCCTCCTGCAGGTACACACCAACCTGCTCAGTATACGGAATTGAAGCCATCAGGAAACATGGTCCCTTTAAAGGAGGCTGGCTGACCCTGAAAAGAGTACTGTCGTGCCACCCCTGGGGTGGTAGCGGGTATGATCCCGTGCCGTAATGCAATATGAACCGACTATACCAGACCCTATCCAGACAACTCAATCTTCACTTAAGATGAAAACATTGAAAATCAGCATCTTTACCTTTTTTGTCCCTTTTCTGATGACGACCCCTTTTATCCTGAAAGGTCAGAACGGTAAAGATTTCGAAATATCCAAGAACCTTGACATTTATGTCACCCTTTTCAAAGAGCTGAATCTCAATTATGTTGATGAGCTCATGCCGGGTGACCTGATGAAAACCGGCATCAACGCCATACTCGGATCACTGGATCCCTATACCAACTATATCCCCGAATCCGATATTGAGGATTATGAGTTCATGACCACCGGTCAGTATGGCGGAATCGGGGCCCTGATCCATCAGCAGGGCGATTATGTAGTCATTTCCGAACCCTACAAAAACTCACCAGCGGATAAGGCCGGATTAAAAGCCGGTGACAAAATCCTGGAAATAAACCGGCAATCCGCCAGGGATAAAAACACCGATGAGGTCAGTACCATTCTGAAAGGACAGCCCAACACAACCATTGACCTCCTGATTGAACGACCGGGAAATCCAAAGCCAATACCTGTTTCCATCACCCGTGAACAAATCACAGTGGCCAACATACCCTATTACGGCATACTGGATAACGGGACCGGCTACATCAAACTGAGCGGATTCACCCAAAATGCCGGAAAAGAAGTGCGTGAAGCTTTTATGGAATTAAAAGAAAAGCAATCCTTGAACGGATTGATCCTCGATCTGCGCGGTAACGGCGGTGGCCTTCTCCAGGAAGCCGTCCATATCACCAACATCTTTGTTGACAAAGGAGAATTGGTCGTCAGCACAAAGGGTAAACTTACGGATCGGAACCGTTCATACCACACTGAAAATGCTGCCCTCGACACCCAGATCCCCCTGGTCGTGCTGGTTGACAATACCAGTGCGTCCGCTTCAGAAATCGTGGCGGGTGCCATACAGGATATCGACCGGGGCGTGATCATCGGGCAAAGAACTTACGGAAAAGGCTTGGTCCAAAATGTGATCCCCCTTTCCTATAATGCAAAAATGAAAGTTACGGTGGCCAAATACTACATTCCAAGCGGAAGATGCATCCAGGCAATCGACTACTCTCACAAGGATGAAAAAGGACGGTTCACCAAAATCCCCGACTCCCTTATCTCGGAATTTAAAACCAGGAATGGAAGATCAGTTTATGACGGTGGAGGAATTGAACCCGATATCGAAACCGAGATCCCGATACTCAGCAGCATCAGCCAAACACTCTACAGCAAATTCCTTATCTTTGACTATGCCACCAACTATTACTGGAGTCATCCCGTAATCCCCGCTGCGAATCAATTTGAGATCAATGACAGCATTTATCAGGATTTCCTTTCCTACCTCTCCGATAAAGATTATGCCTACACCACCAGCAGCGAAAAGGAACTGAATGACCTGAAAGCCATGGCCAAGAAGGACCAGGTCTACGATGAGATTTCAGGAGAATATGAAGCACTGAAGAAAAAAATCCAGGCCACCAAACTGGATGACCTGCAGCAAAGCCGGGATGAACTGGAAACCATCCTCAGGCAGGAAATCGTTACCAGGTATTATTATCAGGAAGGCCAGATCGTCACCTCATTGAAAGATGACCCTGAGATCAAAAAAGCTACCGAGATCCTTCTGAGCAGCGAAACCTACCAATCCATTCTGGACGGCACCTACCCTGAACAGGATCCTACGGATGAATAACCAATATGATGCATCATGACCAATGATTCAGCCTGGTCACTTTTTGTAAAGTACACATGCTATTTTGGTCTGGCTTTAATGTTGGCCGCTCTCCCCTTATCCCGTTTTTTTATGAGTGTTGCCCAGTTTTTACTGGCCGGGGTTTTCATTGTGGATGGAATCAATACCCGTAGCATTTCCTCCTGCTATAAAGAAAAGAAGGGTTCGGCCAGAATCCTGATGCTGGTTCCCGTCGCTGTCAAAGAAGGATTCCTGAACCTGGTCAGGAAATTTAGCCGTTTTCTGCAAAACAAGCCTGCACTCATCTTCAGCTCACTCCTGTTGATCGATATCCTTGGACTTATCCATACGAATGATCTGGATGATGGAATGAAAGTCGTGCGTAATGACCTTCCCCTGTTCCTGTTGCCTCTTTTTTTATCCTCCATGGAGAAGATCCCGGTGAATCTGTTCAGATTTTTTCTGCTTATTTTCGTCGCTGCAGTTTTTGCCGGCACCTTAAACAGCACTTATCTGCTTATCAATCAAGAAATAACAGATCCACGTCAAATTTCTGCTTTCATTCATCACAGCCGGTTCGGTCTGATGATCTGCCTGGCGATCTTTATCCTGGCCTATTACTGTTTTCAAAAGGAGAAGATATCTTCCCGAATGCGGTTCGTCCTGACTGCACTTTTACTGTGGCTGGTGGTCTTTCTGTTCCTGCTCCGCTCCCTTTCGGGTATTCTGGCTTTCTTCGGCACCCTGGGTGTCATCCTGCTCTGGCTGTCCTTCCATTCCTCCGGCAAATTTCTGCGGATCCTGTTCATCGGGTTGCTGGTTGCAGTTCCTGCTGTCGTTGCAATTTACGTGCACCATACTGTCAAAAATTATTTGAATGTCCCTCCTCTCCGGATGGAACAGCTGGAGAGGTACACGCCCGGGGGTGCGCTTTATGTCAACGACACAACCCTGGGGATCGAAGACGGACACTATGTCGGTATGTATCTCTGCTGGCCTGAATTGAAGCAGGGCTGGGAAAGACGAAGCAGGATTCCCTTCGACAGCCTGGATATGCAAGGACAGGAGGTCAGGTATACCCTGATCCGTTACCTCACTTCCAAAGAACTGCGGAAAGATGATGAAGGTGTGGCGGCACTGACAGATCAAGATATCCATAACATTGAGCACGGAGTGGCCAACATCAATGACCTGAAGAAGTTCAGCCTGAAGAACCGCATTCATCATATCATCATGGCATACCAATCGTACCGGAGATCAGGGGTTCACGCAGGATCTTCAGCGACGGAGCGTATTGAACAGGCTAAAGCAGCCATCAATGTCATCCGTGACCATGGGCTCATTGGAGTGGGAACCGGCGATGTCCGTTCCAGCTTCCGGGATGAATTGATCCGTATGGAGTCACCCCTGCAGTCGGCAAAAAAAGGCATGTTCAGTGCACATAACCAGTTCCTGACGTACCTGATTGCCTATGGTTGGCCGGGATTGATCTGGTTTCTCCTGGCCATCTTCTATCCCGCTGTCAGAAACAGAGCCTTTCACCACTATTTCTTTATTGCATTCTTTTCAATAGCCGTCGTCTCCTTCCTGGGAGATGACACACTCAACACCCAGGCAGGTGTGACTTTCTTTGCATTTTTCTACTCACTGTTTGTTTTCAATAAACAAATCACAACGCATGAAACAATTTGAAATCATCAGTCGCTTCCAGGAATTCAATTCCCCGGATGAACTCGGGCAAGACGACAGGATTTTACTAGAGCAGGCCATTGAATCAACGAAGGATGCTTATGCACCCTATTCGCAGTATTATGTTGGTGCAGCGGTCAGGCTGTCAAACGGCAGCATGGTGAAAGGGAATAACCAGGAAAATGTCGCCTACCCATCGGGACTTTGTGCCGAGCGCGTGGCACTTTTTGCTGCCTCAGCCCTTTACCCTGGTGTTCCCGTTATGGCCATCGCCATTGCGGGCCATGCGAAGAATTTCCTGATCACCGACCCGGTCACCCCCTGTGGAGCATGCCGGCAGGTGATCGCTGAATACGAAAAACTCTACGACCAACCTGTACGACTGGTCATGATGGGCGAAAAAAGCAAGATCTGGATAGCTGAAAGTATCAGTCATTTGCTCCCCCTGATGTTCCACGCTGATGAACTGCGGAAGAAACACTGAACTTTTCTATCCCTGGAACGTAAAGAAATAGTTGGCCAAAAAATTCCAGATCATCACCACCGCAACTGCAGCAAGTTTTGACAGGTAAAAGCGCTTGTGATACCTGCTGACCAGTATCCAGAGCACGAGGGTATTGATCCCCAGACCGATCAGTGAAATCATCAAAAACCTGGAATACTGTAAAAAGATGGCCGGATCGGTACTCTGAAAGGTCCATATCCGGTTCAGGAGATAGTTGGTGGAAGCTGCAGTGGTAAAGCCAATGGCATTGGAGACATATTTCTGGATCTTCAGGACTTCCTTGCAAAGGTAGGTCATGCCAAAATCGACGGCGATGCCGGATACTCCTACCACACCAAACTTGAAGAATTTTATCAGGACTTCCCATTTCAGCAGTTCGGACATGAGCTCAGTCTTTCAGATGGTTGATAAGGATGACCAATGTCCTGCCCTTAAAGCTGAATCAGCAGGACAAGCCTGATCCCATCGCGGAGGACTTCAACGGCTGCCGCCTGTCCGGCTTCCAGTTCTTTTAAACGGGCCATATAATCATAGATATTGGTGACTGCTTTCCCTTGGAGGGCAACGATCTTGTCACCCTTCTTCATGCCACCCTGATCAGCAGGGCCACCTTTCCGCACAGCATCGACCCGCAAACCGGTATTATCTGTTGATGCAAAATCAGGTAAAATGCCCAGGGTCACTTTGAAGCCTCGTCCGGAACGCGGAGGCTCCTTGGGTCCCGCTTCCTGAAAAGTCAACGGGGATTCCCTGTCTGCAATTACCGTTACCAGGTCGAACATGAACGACACGATCTGCTGGATTCCTTCATAATGAATCCGGTCGGCATCATCCTGGGGCATATGATAATCGTCGTGCGCCCCGCTGGTGATGAAGAAGACCGGTATGTCCCTGGCATAAAAGCTCGAATGGTCCGAAGCACCGAAACCCTCCGGAGCGTATGCCAGCCTGAAATCAAGGCCGGCAGCAATTTCATTCAGTATGCTTTCTGATTCAGCGGAAGTGCCCGTTCCATTGATCAGCAATGGCTTTTCCTGAGGATAAAACCTGCCGATCATATCGATGTTGATCATCGCATCCATCTTGTCGATCATGTCCTTCGACTGATCGATAAAATACTTCGACCCAAGCAGTCCCATTTCTTCAGCATCAAACGCTATGAACAGGATGCTCCGCTTGACCTGATCCCTGTTTAAGGCCAGCTCTTCAGCCAGTTCAAGCAAGCCCGCCACCCCCGATGCATTATCATCGGCACCGTTGTGAACCGCCACCGTATCCAGCGCCCTTGAATTCGATCCCGGTCCCCCCAGGCCCAGATGATCGTAATGGGCTCCGATGACAATGTACTCCTGGCTAAGGACGGGATCTGTCCCTTTCAAGGTCGCTATGACGTTCTGGGTACGGGCTTTCTGGAATAAGACATCCACCGTGGCGCTCACCTCCAGGGGGATCAGGAAGGAAGAAGGCCTGCGATCCTCATTCAACCTGGCTTCCAACTCCCCGACGGTCATTCCCTGGCAGGAAAGCATCCGGTCTGCTGTTTTCCGCGAAAGATGGATCACCGGTATGCCAGCCACTGCAGTGCTTTTTTCAAGCTGCAGCCCTCCCAGTTCATCGCTTTTATCCATTTTCACAGGAGTGACGAAAAAGATCCCTGCAGCACCATGATCCTTCGCACCCAGGATCTTTGTCCAGGAGTCGCCATAGGAGGCAAAAACGCTTCCGGGATTCTCAGGCTCAGGATCACCCTGAAACATCAAAACCCATCTGCCGGTCACATCAATTCCCTCATAATCATTCCAGGTGAGAGAATCTGATGAAAAATCAAATCCATACCCGGCAAAACAAACCGATGCATTCAACGTGCCATTGGAAGAATAACTAAACGGGATGAAATCCGTACCGGGAGTGCCTGTAAAGGGTCCGAAATGCAATCCATTGGTTCCGCCGAGTTTTGCATCCGTCACAATCTCGAAATACTGAAATCCGTCATCGCACTGCAGTTCAAGACCATAGTTCCTGAATTGATCCCTGACATAAGTTGCTGCCATCAGGCCTCCCGGGGTTCCGGATTTTCTCCCCTGAAGGGAATCAGAGGCCAGGTAGTAAACGTGCTGTTTCAGTTCGGAAACAGTTATGTCCTGTGTCATTGCCAAATATGGAATGAGATACAGGGCTAAGAAAAATAATAAAAAGTGTTTCATGGGGCGCAAAGGTAAAAGATTTTATGATTTGTTTCCCCGCTTTTGCAACCTCCTGATACAAATGAGTACCTTTGAATCCACAAAACGATCCTTATCCTGAATCCATCCCGGATGAACCGGGTTTTCTCTGGAAAATAGTGCAGGGTAAGGTATTGTTGATCCTATTTCGATGTCCGGGCGGCTTCTTGGATTTGATACGCTTTACCAGACCAATCTGGAGGATGACCGGATCGTTTCCATCGCTTCCAAAGAAAAAAGGATCGTCCTGACAAGAGACATTCAGTTGCTGAAAAACAGCCAGGTCACCCACGGTTACTGGATCCGGTCACAAAAACCGGTTGAGCAGCTGAAAGAAGTCATCCAACGTCTTGATCTGTCAAAAAAGATCCGGCCTTTCCACCGCTGCATGGAATGCAATGGAATCATTAAAAATGTTGACAAAGCTGAGGTTCTTGAATATCTGCAGCCTAAAACACGGGCCATTTATGAGAGCTTCTACCGCTGTGAACACTGTCAGCGGGTTTACTGGAACGGAAGCCATTACCAGCGGATGGTATCAATGCTTCACGATCTGAACATATCCCCCTGGCACCCAGGGTGACCAGGTTCAGGGTTGCATGCTCAGGTCTATTTCGCGAACAGCAGCAGGCTTAATGCCATGACAGCCATGCCGGCCACCAGGCCGTAAATGGAAAGATGATGTTCGCCGTATTCCTCAGCAGCAGGCAACAGCTCATCCAGCGAAATAAAGACCATGATTCCGGCAACGCCGGCGAACAATAACCCAAAAAGCATCGGGGATAAGAAAGGCAGCAGGATCAGGTAACCAACCATGGCTCCGACAGGTTCCGACAGCCCCGACAAGAAAGAGAGCAGGAAGGCCTTGCGTTTGCTTCCCGTTGCAAAGTAGATGGGTACCGAAACAGCGATCCCTTCCGGAATATTGTGTATCGCAATGGCCACGGCAATGGCGATCCCCAGTTCAGGTTTTGTCAACGCTGCCATAAAGGTTGCCAGGCCTTCCGGGAAATTATGGATGCCAATGGCCAGAGCCGTAAAAACACCCATGCGCATCAGTTTCTGGTTCCTCTCCGGCTGGCCTGTTTCAATGGCTTCCACCCTGCGTAACTCATGAGGATTTTCATACGAGGGGATCAGTTTGTCGATGATCGCGATCAGAAGCATTCCGGCAAAAAAGGCCAGTACAGTATACCAATAACCAGTTTGCGTTCCCAGATCAGCAATCAGCTGATCTTTCGCCTTCGCAAAAATCTCCACCAGCGAGACATAGATCATGACTCCGGCCGAAAAACCCAGAGCTGTGGAGAGAAATCTTGTATTGGTGTGCCGGGTGAAAAATGCCAGTGCACTGCCAATACCGGTGGATAGTCCGGCAAAAAGGGTCAGTGCGAAAGCAAATAAAAGGGTTTTGGTTTCCATGGTGGATTCTTACACCTTGTAAAAATACAAAACCCGTCTCTATGATATCTGATAAACAATCAACAATATCTGATCTTTGCTTTTTGATTTTTGTTTTTTGCGTTGATCTTTTGTCCGCTATTGTACATTGATGAAGAAAAACGAACACTTTCCCTCCGGTTAATTGATTTTAAATTGTAATTAATCAACTGATTATCAATAATTTAATTATAGTGGCATGCATTTGGCATATCTTATTCCACATTTTGCTGAAATCCCGAAAAACAACATGCCATGAAAACCTTGCAGCCATTTTTACTTGCCATGTTCATGATGACAGGGATGTTCGTACTGGCCGGGCAGGAACATCTGCAGTTATCCCTGAATGAAGAAGCCTATATTGACGACATTCCCTTCAATACAGAAGAGATCGCAGGAATCTCTGTCAACGCATCCGATCTCACGCAATTTTCATTGAAAGAAGAAGAATACATTGATGACATTCCCTTTGATACGGAAGAAATTGTACAATCACTGCAACGGAATGCATCGCAGGATGAAGCAATGGCCAGTGTTTTCCTGCTGGATGAAGAACTTTATATTGACGACATTCCGTTCGAAACGGAGCAGGTGGTCCTGGGAGTGGCCCGGATCAATGACTTTCCGGGAACGGATAGCACAAGATCAACCCTTTCACCGCTGAAAACCATTGAAGATCCCGTTGCTGGCATCCTGGAAATCGTCCTTCCCGTCATCATCATCCTGGGAACACTTTCCTACGCGGTTTATGAATTTATATTAAACTGAGGCCTCATTTTTTCATATAGTTTTAGGTTAGTTCAAAGTGAAGCACGTCAAATTGGCGTGCTTTTTTCATTACTGAATTTATTACCTTTGAGCCCCCTAAGGAAGCGATTCAAATGAAAACACATTTCTTTATTCTGATCATTCTTTGCCTTATGGTGCAGTTTGTTTTTGCCCAGCACCTGAATCAGGTCATCATGGATACAACCCTGCACGAAGAGGTGCTGATCGATACCTGCAACAGGGATGGTCTGGCAGGAAAGGTCTTTGGCGTGTTCTACCAGCAGGAATATGCATCGTATTCACCTGATGCAACCGTACTTCAGCAGATGAATCAACCATGGGATGGTTATCAGATCACCATCGTGATGGGTTCCTGGTGCGGTGACAGTCAGGAACAGGTACCCCGGTTTTTCAAAATACTTGACCAGATCCTGTTTCCTGAAAGCCAGGTTACGTTGATCTGTGTCGATAGGAAGAAGAAGACCATTCTGGCCGACATTTCCGGTGTGGAACTTCGACTCGTGCCTACCTTCATCATCGTTAAGGATAACCTGGAAGCGGGCAGGATCATCGAAACTCCCTCCGAAACGCTCGAAAAGGATTTGCTCACCATCGTCCAAACCTTAAAAGACGATTAAGCACAAACCATCTCCGGCCAATGACCATCCACAACCTGTGACCACTCCCGTAAAACCATTTGACTATGAAGATCCTCCGTACCCTTGCTGAGACCAAACGTCACATTGATTCCATCCTTTCCGGGGGCGCCACTATTGGCTTTGTTCCTACGATGGGAGCCCTGCACGAAGGGCATCTTACCTTGATCCGTAAAGCGAAAATGGCTACCGATCACGTAACGGCCAGTATCTTTGTCAATCCCATCCAGTTCAATAATCCGGAGGATCTGCTGAAATACCCGAGGGAAGAAGCAGCAGATATCAGAAAACTGCAGGATGCCGGATGCGATATGGTCTTCATACCGACGGTGGATGAGATGTATCCCGTTCCGGATACCACCATCTTCGAATTTGGAAACCTGGACAAGGTCATGGAGGGAAAATTCCGTCCCGGGCATTTCAATGGAGTGGCCATTGTCGTGAAAAAGCTTTTTGAGATCCTTCAACCCCATCAGGCTTTTTTTGGTGAAAAGGACTACCAGCAACTGGCCATCATACGGAACATGGTCAGCCAGATCGGCTTGCCTGTCAGGATCATCCCCTGCAAAACCGTCAGGGAGCCTGACGGCCTGGCCATGAGTTCAAGGAACAAGCGACTTTCACCGGAAGAACGGGCAATGGCCCCGGTCATCTACCGGATTCTCAGGAAAGCAAAAAACCTCCGGGAGCAGATGACGGTTCAACAGTTGACCGACTGGGCCCGGGAAGAATTTTCAAAGCACCCGGCCTTTGCCCTGGAGTATTTCGAAATTGTGGATGCAGATACGCTGCAACCTGTTGAAAGCTGGGAAAACAACGACCGGATCATCGCCTGTACGGCGGCCCGCCTGGGAAATGTCCGGCTGATCGATAATATCAAATTTTTTTAATACTTTTACCGTCATTATGCAGATACACGTTTTAAAATCGAAAATTCACCGGGCCACCATAACGGATTCCAACCTGAATTACATGGGCAGCATAACCATTGATGAGGACCTCCTGGATGCGGCGCATATTATTGAGAACGAACAGGTTCATGTTTTAAATGTCAATAATGGTGAACGCTTTGTGACGTACGTCATCAAGGGTAAACGCGGGTCGGGTGAAGTTGTCATGAATGGTGCCGCTGCCCGTAAGGTCGAGATCGGGGATATCATTTTGATTGTCACCTATGCTGTGATGGATCCGGAAGAAGCAAAACACCACTCCCCCGTTATCCTTTTTCCGGACAAGGATAACAAATTACAGTAGCCATTGAAAAAAACGCTGGCAACGATCGGGAAGCTTATGTTTTTCCTGGGTCTGGGATTGTTTTTCATCTGGCTCTTTGTGCGAAACCTTACCCCCGGAGAAAAGGCCGAAATATGGGAATCGTTGAGGCAGGCAAATTACCTCTGGATACTTCTCTCCCTGCTCATCGGCATCGTAAGCCATATCAGCCGCTCAATCCGTTGGAGAATGCTCCTGGAACCCATGGGGTACCATCCCAGGTTCAGCAATGTAGTTTTTGCAGTTTTCATCGGATATTTTGCCAACCTGGCCTTACCCCGACTGGGAGAGGTCTCCCGGTGCGGCGTGCTGGCAAAATATGAGAAAATACCTTTTCAGAAATCTTTCGGTACAGTGGTCACCGAGCGGGCAATCGATCTGCTCATTTTTGCACTTCTGTTCATCCTCAATCTGGTGATACAGTTCGGCAGGGTGTCGAATTATATCGCTGAAAAGATCATTCATCCCATTCAGGGAAAACTGGCGCTTTTTGACGGAACCCATTACCTCATCTACCTTTTGATCGCGGGCGTGGTCTTTTTCCTGGCATTGCTGTATTTCCTGCGGAAACATTTCAATCACACGGGGATCTATCGTAAGATCAAAGAAGTGATCATGGGCTTCCTTGAAGGTCTGAAATCGCTGGCCCATATTAAAAAACCCTTCTGGTTCATCTTTCATTCCCTGTTCATCTGGACGCTTTATTACGCCATGACGATGGTCGTGTTCAACTGTCTTCCCGAAACAAAGGGAATTTCCCTGACAGCAGGTTTTGCAGTTTATATTTTCGCAACGATTGGCGTCATGATTGTGCAGGGAGGCATTGGCATTTATCCTGCCATTGTGGCTGAAACACTTTTTCTCTATGACATACCTGAAACCAAGGGCTATGCGATGGGATGGCTGCTTTGGTCGGGGCAAACAGTGATGATCATCCTTGCTGGAATAATTTCATTAATTTTACTACCCTTAATGAACAAAACTTTGTATGGGAAAGACAGACCGCATCCGGTCCAAAATTCTTGACTTGCCTGATCTGGACCGTCAATTGGCCATCTGGAGGTTCCGGGGCGAAAAAATTGCATTCACCAACGGATGTTTTGACGTACTGCACCTGGGTCACATTGACTATTTATCAAAAGCGGCTGACCTGGGAGATGTGCTGATCATCGGTCTGAATTCCGATGAATCGGTCAGGCGGCTTAAGGGAGCAAACCGGCCGGTGAATGTTGAACAAGCACGCGCCATGGTTTTAGCTTCCCTGAGTTTTGTCACGGCCGTAGTTCTTTTCAATGCCGATACACCCTATGAGCTCATACAAAAAATCCAGCCGGATGTACTGGTCAAAGGGGCTGATTACAAACCGGAAGAAATTGCCGGACACGATATTGTCACATCCCGGGGAGGGGAGGTGGTAACCATCGAACTCCTGCCGGGATATTCTTCAACCGAACTGATCCGAAAAACAGGAAATCATTCCTAATCACGTCATAATCCCCAATTGCTTTGTCAAAAGCCAAAACTATTTTTTTCTGTCAGAATTGCGGTGCACAGTCGGTCAAGTGGATTGGAAAGTGCCCTTCCTGCGGTGAATGGAATACCTTTGTGGAAGAAGTCGTTCACCATGATCGTGGTGATGACCGTTCTGCCGGGAGAAAAGTCCAGGAGCCAAAACTGATCACAGAGATCGACTGGTCGGACCAGCAACGGATCAGCACAGCCGACCAGGAACTCGACAGGGTACTGGGAGGGGGGCTTGTACCCGGTTCACTGGTGCTGGTCGGTGGGGAACCCGGCATTGGGAAGTCCACACTGATGATGCAGGTGGCGCTGAGGATGGAGGGGAAACGGATCCTGTACGTTTCCGGCGAAGAAAGTGACCAGCAGCTGCGCATGCGCGGCAACCGGCTGGGCATCAAAAACAAAAGCTGCTTCATTCTCACTGAAACCTCCATTCAGTCCGTCCTTCATCAAATTGACAAAGTAAAACCCGATCTGGTGATCGTTGACTCCATTCAGACACTGCAGACCGACGCGGTGGACTCAGCGCAGGGATCGGTCAGCCAGGTGCGGGAGTGTGCTGCGGAATTGCAGAAGCACGCCAAGGCCACCGGAATGCCGGTGATCCTCATCGGGCACATCACCAAGGAAGGCTACCTGGCCGGCCCGAAGGTTCTGGAGCATATGGTCGACACGGTACTGCAGTTTGAAGGCGACCGTCATCATGTTTACAGGATACTCAGGGCCACAAAGAACAGGTTCGGATCGGTTTCTGAACTGGGGATCTATGAGATGCAAGGCAACGGATTGCGGGAGGTATCGAATCCCTCCGAGATACTCCTGTCGCAGCGGGATGAGGAACTGAGCGGTGTGGTGATCGCCGCGACCATAGAGGGTTTACGCCCGATGCTTATCGAAACGCAGGCGCTGGTCAGTACCGCAGCCTATGGCACTCCCCAGCGCTCTGCCACCGGCTTTGATGTCCGCCGTATGAACATGCTTCTGGCCGTTCTCGAAAAAAGAAGTGGCTTCCGGCTGGGAATGAAGGACGTATTTCTCAATATAGCGGGCGGAATAAAAGTGGACGACCCCGCCATCGATCTGGCAGTGATCTGTGCAATCCTCTCCTCCAATGCCGATATCCCTGTGGATAAAAATGTTTGTTTCGCTGCAGAAGTAGGTCTCTCCGGTGAAATCCGTGCAGTAAACCGGATCGAATCCCGGATCCTGGAAGCAGAAAAGCTTGGATTTGAAAAGATCGTCATCTCAGGCTACAACCGCAGGAACCTTGACGTCAAAAAATTCTCCATCCGGATCGTACCGGCCCGAAGAATTGAAGAAGTCTATGCGCTGTTGTTCGGCTAAAGACTCCTGCCTTTATAGACAAACAGGAAGATCAGCGGGATGATGATCCCGGCCAGTGTTATCCAGGCACCTCGGCGTGTAATGCCGTTCTTCCCCCTTAATACGAACAAACCGGTGATCGCCAGCAAGACCAGCGCACCTGCATAGATGTCGGAAAACCAGGTCCACCATGTTGAAGGATTATAATGCAGGAAATTCACCTGGTGAAACAAAGGCCGCCGCCGTATGGTCTCAACCGTTCCCGTACCCGTCTCCAGATTAAAAGTGGCGGATCCATGATCCAGAAATATTTTAAGTGTCTGCTTATCACGAAAGTAATGCTTTTTATATTCATTTTTCAGCCCTGCCTGGCTAAGAATGTCAAAGACCTGATCTTCAGATAAATAATTGGTCGCCTCAGGAATATTGACCGTCACCTGCCAGTTCCTGATGATGTAGTTCGGATTCCAATCCCGTATATGATTCAGCGCAATACCCGACAGGGCATAAATAACCGTCATCCCGAAAAAGAAATACCCAAAATCACGGTGGATTGCATTATTCCACCTTCTCCACTTGAAAGCAGCCATAAACAAATGATTTAATTTCCCTTTTGGGCGAATTCTGAGCAAATGATGGAAAAGAAAGAGAGGTAGCCTTTTTCACTTGCTGCAATCTGAGCACGGTAGTCAGCAATCTGCTCCCAGGCTTCCGTGTGCGTTCCCTGGTCAGCCTGTTCGCCCATGCCGGAATGGACTCCCTCAGCATGCCCTTCTGTTCCAGCAGGCTCCGGTTCTCCAGCCTCCTGCGCTTCAATTGCTTCCTGGTCTTCAAGTTCTGTCTCCCACTCAGTCAAATACTGCTCGTCGACCCTTAATTCATCCACAACGCCCCTGACGATCACATCCGTGCCTTCCAATTCGACATCAAAGCTTGCGATGTTATCACCGGTGACCACTTTCACACGGCCTGCCGCATCGGGGAGAATCAAAAACATCCGTTTTCCGCTATGACGACAGACATGATCCACCAAACCCTCAACCTGGACTTCCTGCCCAATGTATTGACCGGCCAGCGAATCAAAATTTGCTACCGTCAGAGCGGGAACTTCAGTATTTTCTGTTTTTTGCTTCTGGTCTGAGCCTGAACCACAAGAAGCCAGGAAAATGACAAGTGTTATGAAAACGATGAACCGAACATACATGATTACCTCCGTTTCTAAAGATTGAAAGCGCCCTTACAGCGCAAAGAAATTCTTTTTTTTTGCAAAAATAAAAAATCCTGACATATCGTTCAGTTTTTCGGATCGAAATGAAGATCCGGAAAGCAAGGATGGTTTTCAGTATTTTTGGATATCTTAGCAATCAATAGATCTGCACATGAAAATGACCCTGGCCCTGAACCGGTTTCTGATCTGGAGAACACGCCATATCAACGATAAACAATTCATTCTGTTGTTGAGCGTGGTGGTGGGCTTCCTCGGTGGGTCCAGTGCAGTGATCATCAAGAACGGGGTCCATTTTATTCAGAAACTACTGACGGACAGTACGGGGTACACCGGCCACCATTACTTCAATCTTCTCTACCCGGCAATCGGGATCCTGCTGGTCATCATTTTCATCCGGTTCATTCTTCGTCAGCGCCTCAGTCATGGCATCCCGATTGTTTTGCATGCCATTTCAAGAAAGAAAGGCATTTTGGCTCCCTATCAGATGTACGCTTCCATCATCACCAGTGTACTGACGGTTGGATTTGGCGGATCCGTCGGACTGGAGGGACCGACGATCGGAACAGGAGCTTCCATTGGGTCGAACCTGGGCAGGATACTCAACCTCAGTTACAAACAAATCATCCTGATGATCGGCGTGGCGAGTGCTGCAGCGATGGCTTCCATCTTCCAGGCACCCATTGCTGCGATGCTGTTTGCTGTTGAGGTCATCATGATCGACCTGACGGCATTCTCCATCATACCCCTTCTGATTGCTTCAGCCACTGCCGTTCTCACCTCCTATTTCCTGCTCGGTCAGGCAGTGCTATACCCTTTTGAGATCGAAGGCCGCTTTCAGGTGGGAGACGCACCGTATTATATCCTCCTGGGGATCTTTGCGGGGGGAGTATCTGTTTATTTTACAAAGATCTACATTCTGATCGAACACTTCTTCCAGCGGATAAAGGCCTGGCACGTACGGTGGATAGTGGGATGCAGTGTGCTGGGACTGCTCATTTTTCTCTTTCCTTCGCTCTATGGCGAAGGTTATCAAACCGTCAATATCGCATTGAGCGGAGATTGGAGCTCCCTGGTCAACAACAGTCTGTTTCGCAATTATCAGGAGGAGCTGATGATCGTATTCCTGTTCTTCCTGGCCATGATCCTGCTCAAGGTCATCGCCACGGCAGCGACCTTTGGTGCAGGAGGTGTCGGAGGGATTTTTGCTCCGGCTTTGTTCACGGGCGTATTTACGGGCCTGTTTTTCGGGAAACTCACCCATTATTTAGGGCTGGGATCCCTCCCGGAAGGAAGTTTTGCGCTGGCAGGCATGGGAGGAGTCATCGCAGGGGTGTTGCATGCTCCCCTTACCGGTATTTTCCTGATTGCCGAAATAACAGGTGGTTACCAGCTGTTCGTCCCGCTGATGATCACGTGTGCCATCTCCTATGTGACCGTTAAGATCTTCGTCCCCAATTCAGTTTACACACAACTTCTGGCACAAAAGGGAGAATTGATCACGCACGACAAGGACAAAGCCGTGCTGACCCTTATGAAGGTAGAAGATCTTATCGAGAAGAATTTTCAGATCCTTCATCCGGATGATTATCTGGGGGATCTGGTAAAATTGGTATCAAAATCTTCCAGGAATCTCTTTCCGGTAGTGGATGAGCAGGGTTTTTTCAGGGGATTGGTCACCCTGGATGATGTGCGCAAGATCATGTTCAAGCCAGAGCTCTATGGCACGACCTACGTGAGTGATCTGATGGTCACCCCCCCCCATACGGTTGACCTGGATGACACGATGGAGGAGGTGACTGAAAAATTTCAGCGTTCCGGGCAATACGTACTGGCTGTCGTTCACCAGGGCAGATACATTGGATTTGTTTCCAGGGCGAATGTTTTCTCGGAATATCGTGAAATGCTGAAGAATCTTACGGATGAATGATTTCCGGGGCCTTGCCCGTTTTTCTGTTCCTTTGAATTTATCAGGCACATCATCATTATTCAATACCTTTGCGGCATGGGAAATGGGTGTTCAAACAGGTTTATGATCCTCCGGAACGCAGGCTGGATGCTGATCCTGCTGGTGCTGAGGCAGCCGTGTTTTTCGCAGGATACCGCTCTTATCCGGCTGATCCAGTCTGATGAGATCAGCTACGACAGGCGCGCCAATGCCAATGTGCAGGTGTTGACAGGTAATATCATTCTTGAGCACGACAATATTTATCTTTACTGTGACACGGCTTACCTGAATGAGGTTGAGAACCGGGTGGAAGCGATGGGCGATGTTCATGTTGAATCCAGGGATACACTTCATTTGTACGGAAAACACATCTGGTACGACGGGAATACAAAGATCGGTGAGATTGAGCGGGAAGTCAGGTTAATTGATGATCAGACAACGCTTTACTCTGAATATCTGATCTACAATCGGTTGACACAAGAGAGCTATTACCACGACGGAGGGAGAGTCCTGTCAGGAGAAAAGGAGCTGCAAAGCGAAAGCGGATATTATTATGTCAGGGTGAAAGAATTTGCCTTCAGCAGGAATGTGACCCTGAAGGATACTGACTACACGGTGAGGGCTGACACCATGCGCTATAATACCGAAACAGAGATCGCCTATTTCATCGGACCGACACATATTGAATCCGAAGATTTTTACATTTACTGTCAGACAGGATGGTTTGATACTCGAAATGATAAATCCTACCTGGGAAAAAACTCACGGATCCATACAGGTGATCAGATCCTGGCGGCCGACAGCATATACTACGAGCAGAAAACGGGATTGGGAAGGGCTTTTCGTAACATTACCGTCACCGATACCGTTCAGGATATCGTGCTCAAGGGTAATTATTCCCTCTACAGCAAAGAGCAGAAATTCAGCATGATCACCGACAGTGCACTGGCCATCCTTGCTGACAGGGAAGATACGCTGTTCATGCATGCAGATACGCTGATCGCACGTTTTGATTCAGCCCAGAAAGCCAGGGACCTGCTTGCTTACCATAGGGTCAAATTCTATCGAACCGACATACAGGGGATGTGTGATTCGTTGCACAACAACATAGCCGACTCGGTTCTTACCCTCTACAACGATCCTGTCCTCTGGTCGGATGAGAACCAACTCACCGCCGACTCGATCAGGATCTGGTTCCGCAACAGGCAAATCGACCGGATGAACCTGCATAACACCTCGTTGATCATTTCAATGGATGATACCCTGCGGTTCAACCAGATCAGGGGTTTAAACATGATCGGGTATTTCACGGAAAACCAGCTTCAAAGGATCCGGGTGGAATCCAACTCAGAAACGATCTACTACGTTAGGGATGAGGACGAATCACTCATTGGGGTCAACAAAGCTGTTTCAGGCTCAATGTGGATCTTCGTCAACGAGAACAAGATCGAGCGGATTGTCTATATCGATCGTCCGGTTGCCGTTCTCTACCCCGAGAAGGATCTGCCGGAGGAGGAGAAAAAACTGAGAGGATTCAACTGGAGGGAAAATCAACGACCACGGAATAAAAATGAGATCTTCCTGTGGAGAGAATAAAGGAAGGTCCTTACTGCTCTTTCTGGGATCCATCCTGCCCGGATGGGGATTTGGCGTGCTTATCCGGGTTTTTCCCAAAAACAGATACGGAAACATACCGCCTGGGGTTTAACCTGATATCCTCAAGTAACAGATTTAGTTCAGAGGATGAAGCCACAAGGTTATTATAAAGCTTCTGATCATTGATCAATGATCCCAGGGAGCCTTCGCCCTGATTGATCTTGCCAACAACCGCTGAAATATCCCCCAGCGCCTGATTCAGGTCACCAAAGGTCTTTGATATCTCCATACGGGTAACCGTATCGCTGATCGCCGAAAAATTGCTGAGAATATTGGTAATTTCCGCATTGCTGTTCTGAAGATTCCGTGTGATGCTTTCAATGTGACCGATGATTTCGATCAACCTTTGTTGTTGCGTAAGTACAAGATTATCAATGTTCGAAGTCGTATTCTGAAGGTTGACGAAGGTGGTTTTAAGGTTGGAGGCACTCGATATCAGGTCATCCTGCATATTTTCGTTAAAAATAAACTGGATTACGGTGACAATTGAATCAATGGATGAAATCAGATCCTCGGCCTTTCGCCTGATGGGCTCCACCTGCCGGTTGACTTCCTCGCGCAGGGATGTTTCGATCGAAGAGACAAGCGTATCGCCTGGCTTACAGTAAGTGGGTGAATCTCCCAGCAGAAGATCAATCGACTTGCCTCCGAGCAGATCCTGTGAATAAATCCTGGCAACCGTGTTTTGGGGGATCTGGATCTTTTTATCCAGCATGAACTCCACGATGATACGTGGGGAAGTTTCGCTTTCAAAGGAAATCTCCGTCAC
Source organism: Bacteroidales bacterium (assembly GCA_035342335.1). NCBI lineage: Bacteria > Pseudomonadati > Bacteroidota > Bacteroidia > Bacteroidales > Bacteroidales bacterium. Next base: position 75,021 of record DAOQWY010000004.1, on the reverse strand, counting down.
CTGACCCACCGAAAAACCATTGATATTGACCGGATTAGCAACGACAAGACCATCAATGTGGTCATAGACAGCGTAAAAATTCCGCTCAGCTTTAAAAAGCGTCTTTCCCTTCAGGAAGTTCAATCCCCAGATCAGGAGCGCCAGCGCAACGACAAATACCAGTCCGATCTTTGTTTCACGGGTTAATTTCACCGGTCAGCCATTATTGGAGATGCAAATATAATAAAATCCGGCTATTATTTCGACGATTTTTGGGTTTGAGGTTAAAAACCTTCTCAGATGATCGAGCTAGGGGGCTGGTTTTGCCAGTTGCCTTGCTTTTTCAACATCTATACGCGTTTCACCCTGAAAGGCGACAACGAATGCGTCATTAAATCCCTTTGAACGGATGGTTTTGCACAACCGGGATGCCTCCTCAAAAGAGGATTCATTGCCACTTGTATATTTGTATAATCCCCCGTGATAGTACTCCCTGACATTCTGCAACCCGGCAAACAGCTTTGAATTGAGGGGGATTTTTTTTGGAGATGTATGCACCTGAACACAAAAGGAGATCGATTCACCCGAGGCAGAAGGGATGGGCTCCTTTGACGCGGAGCTATTTTTAGCGGGACCAGGTGTTGGCGTCGGTGAAGCGTCCTGTTTCTTGACAGGCTCTTCCCGGGGAGTTTGAACCGGCGGATTGGCAGCAACCGTTTTACCTCCCGAAGTCGGTTGCCCGTCAATTTTGCCCTCCACTTCATTCTTATAGTCCCTGAATGCCCTGTAAATAGCGGATGCCAGATAAACCTGCCCTTCTTCCGACATCAGGTAGCTTTCTTCTGCCGCATTGCTTAAAAAACCCGTTTCGATCAGTACCCCGGGCATGGTTGTCCGGTACAAAACCAGAAAACCTGCCTGTTTTACACCCCTGTCGTGCCGTCCGACCCTCTCCCTGAACTGATCCTGTACGTGGACCGCCATACCCAGGCTCTGTTCCAGGAAAAGATTCTGGTACATGTTAAATACAATGTAGGCTTCATCTGAATTGGGGTCAAATCCTTCATAGTTAGCAGTATAGTCGCTTTCCAGGAGAATGGCAGCATTTTCAAGTTTAGCCACTTCAAGGTTGTTCTCGCTTTTGTGCAGACCCATCACGTACGTCTCAGCACCAAACGGCGCTGACTTTGGACTTGAATTGCAATGGATGGAAATATACAGGTCGGCATGACTTTCATTCGCTATATGTGCGCGTTTGTACAGTTCGATGAACCTGTCTGTTGTGCGTGTATAGATCACTTTCACATCGGGGAGGTTCTTTTCAATGTATTCTCCCGTTTTCAAGGCAATAGCCAGGACAATGTCTTTTTCCCTGGAATGTTTTCCCAGGGCGCCCGGATCTTCACCTCCGTGACCTGCATCGATCACCACCCTGTCAATCTTGTTGAGATTATTTTGTGAATCAGCCGTCCATGCGATCAGCAAGAGAAAGCAGAGCATACCAAAAATAACACCTGATCGTTTCACCTATGGCAGAATTTAAGTAGTTTTGACTGGCGTATCACAAAAATAGTCATTTCACCTTGTCAGGATTCAACGCATTGCGTGACTTATTAACAAATAAACGGTGGGTAACTTATTCTGGTATACTGTTGATCATTTTTACAGGTTTTTTGAGGCTTGAAGCCCAGGATACCGTTGTATTGCCTATGCCCCCCGACACCCTGTTTTCCATCCGGGCCGATACGACAGGCAGGGATTCCATCCAGGCTTCTGTCAGCAAATTCAAACTGGAAGGCAAAATTGACTACAAGTCAGTGGATTCCCTGATCTTTGATTTACGGCAGCAGAAGGCCTGGCTCTACAGGGATGCAGAGCTGAATTACCTGAAGTCCAACCTGAAAGCAGGTTATGTTGAAATTGATTTTGATAAAAGTGAACTGTATGCTACATCACAGACCGATTCGCTGGGTAACCGGATCGGAAAACCCATTTTCAAAGAAGGCGATCAGGAGTTCACAGCCGAGGAGATGCGCTATAACTTCCAAACGGAAAAAGGGTTGATCAAGGGAGTGATCACCCAGGAGGGAGAGGGGTACATACACGGTACGACCATCAAGCGGATGGAGGGAAATATCATTAATATTCAGTCGGGAAGTTACACCACCTGCAGTGCTCCCCACCCGCATTTCGCCATGAAATTCAAAAAAGCCAAGGTGATCCCCGATAATAAGATCATCACAGGCCCGGCCTGGCTGACGGTTGCAGATGTTCCACTGCCCCTGGCAGTTCCTTTTGGTATGTTTCCCATTTCCAAAGGCAGAACTTCAGGGATCATCTTTCCGACGTATGGTGAATCAAAAGACCGTGGTTTTTTTCTCGAGAACGGAGGATACTATTGGGGGATCAATGATTATTTTGACCTGACCATCAAAGGCGACATCTATTCCCGGGGCAGCTGGGCCATCAAACCCTCCATGGGCTACAAAAAGCGGTATAAATTCGGCGGCTCCTTCACATTCAGCTATGCGGTGAACCGGATCGGTGACGAGGGCACTCCAGGCTATCAGCGTAACAAGGATTTTTCAGTACGGTGGATCCACACACAGGACCCTAAAGCCAGACCCGGAAGCACGTTCAGCGCCAATGTCAATTTCGTGACCCGCTCGTTCAACCAGTATAACCCGGTCTCAATCAACGATTATCAATCAAATACCTTCCAGTCAAGCATCTCCTATCAGAAAAACTGGTCCGGCAAGTATTTTCTGGCCCTCAACCTAAACCATTCGCAAAACACACTGCAAAAGACCATTGATTTTTATCTTCCCAAAATTTCGTTCAGCGTGAACAGGTTTTATCCCTTCCGTAAAAGAGAGCGGGTGGGAGAACTCAAATGGTACGAAAATATCAGCATGAATTATACGATGAATGCAGAAAACAGGATCAGTACGTACGATTCATTGCTGTTGGAAGGCAAGTTTCTGGATGACATGCGCAACGGCATCAAGCATGCCATTCCCATTTCCAGCACGCTTAAGCTGTTTAAGTACTTCAACATGTCGAACAACATCAATTACACCGAGCGATGGTACTTTCAGAAAATCATAAAATCCTGGTCAAATGATACACTCATTACGGGTAATGACACCACGGTTGGCTATGTACGTAATGATACAGTGAAAGGCTTTTCCGGCGTCAGGGATTTTAATTTCAGTTCCTCAATCTCCACAAAGTTTTACGGCATACTCCAGTTCAAAAAGGGGCCCCTCAGGGCCATCCGCCATGTGATGACCCCGTCCGTTGGATTCTCCATCCGGCCCGACTTCGGTAATCCAAAATACGGGTACTGGGACTACTATTATACGGATGCTGAACATACCGACAGCATCCGGTATTCACCCTTTCAAAACAGCATCTATGGAACGGTCCCGGACGGGAAATCGGGAAATGTGTCACTGAGCCTTCAAAATAATCTTGAAGTGAAAGTCAGGTCAAGGAAAGACACGATCACGGGGATGAAGAAACTGGTACTGATCGAGAACTTTGCGATCATGACCAGCTATGATATTGCCAGGGATTCATTGAAATGGTCACCCATCACCATGTCGGGGCGGACAAGGCTGATCAAGAACCTCAATCTTCAGTTCAACGGTGCATGGGATCTTTACGCACTGGATGACTCAACGGGAAGAAGGATCAACCAGTTTCAGTGGGAAAAAAACCGGCGGCTGCTGAGGTTTGACAATACCACCTGGAATCTGAGCTTCAGTTACCGGTTGGGTCCCAAGAAGAAGCCACTGGCACCAAAACCCGGCACCGGCACCCAGGAGGAACTTACGGACATTATCAATCAACCTGAGAGGTACCTGGACTGGAACAATCCCTGGAGCCTTAACCTTTCCTATAATCTCCGCTTCATCCACCGGTTCAACACGACCAAAATGCTGAATGAGAATGACGTTGTTCAAACCCTCTCCTTCACGGGGGATATTTCCATCACACCAAAATGGAAGGTGACCTTTTCATCCGGCATTGACCTGATTGATTTTGATTTCTCAACCACCTCCATCAGCGTGTACCGTGACCTGCATTGCTGGGAAATGCGGTTCAACTGGATACCGATCGGCGGATTGCAGAGCTGGAACTTTGCCATCAATGCCAAGTCAAGAATGTTGCAGGATCTGAAATTACAGAAAAAGAAAGATTTTCGCGACAACTATTAGATATCCACTCTTGTGCCAACTCCGGCCTGAACTGCTTTTTCGTAGACCAGTTTCGCGGTGGCTGCATCCTGTATGGCCAATCCGTTCGATTTGAACAGGGTAATTTCGTCAGCATATTCCCTGCCGGCTTTTTTCCCCGTGATGATCTCCCCAAGATCTGCGTAATAGTGTGATTCGGTGATGGCTCCTTCCCGGATCGGGATCAGGATGTCGCCGGCTTCGCCAAAACATGCCTCCCGGCTGTCGCCAATGAATTTCGACCGCAGGATGATGGCCGTATCGAGTTCCCGGGTACCTGGGGTGTGGCTTCCGATGCCGTTGATATGCGTGCCTGGCTTCACACGGTTTCCGTCGAACAGGGGCGTTGGAGAAGAAGTTGCCGTACAGATGATGTCTGCTTCAAGCAATTGCGCGGGTTCGCCGGCGATCCGGATGGGGAAATTCACCTTCGGGCCAAGTTCCTCTGCGAACTTTTGAGCGGATGCAGCCGAAAGATCGAAGACAAGTGCTCCTGAAAGCTTTCTGGCTTCAGCGACGGCAAGCAGCTGCATCTTCGCCTGAACGCCCGTACCAAAGACCGCCAGCAACTGTCCTTCGTCTTTGCGTGCCAGGTAGCGGGTCGCCACGCCACTGGCTGCTCCGGTGCGGACAGCCGTAAGGTATCCGCCGTCCATGATGCAGATCACATCGCCGGAATCGGGGTCCTGAAGCAGCACCTTCCCCATGACGACCGGGAATTGGTACTTCGCAGGATTCTCTTTGTAAATTGTGACCACCTTGACGGCCAGCGCCTTCATCTCTTTCAGATATGCAGGCATGTAAAGCGAAATTCCACCCGGAGGCGAAATGGCCGTACGCAGGGGAAGCACGGCGGTTCCTTCGGAGAGTTCACTGAAAGCCTTTTCAACAATGGCCATGCAGTCCTGCATGGTGAGAACTGATATTACGTCGGAACGATTCAACAGGAGTGTCATAGGTTGAGAATTTGATGCAAGATATGAAATTATCCATTTGAGCTGACCCTTACCCTATGAAAAAATGGCCCTTCAGACAATGACCATTCTTAAATTGAAAATGATTACTTTTGCCTAAAAGGTTCAAAAAATGAAAAAATCCATTTCCATCACCGGAGCTCCGGCTCCACTGGCCTCTTACAGCCAGGCAATTCTAATTGATAATACCCTGTATGTTTCCGGGCAAATTGGGATCGATCCATTCACGGGTTCCATTACGGAAGGTGGCCCTGAAGCCCAGGTTAAACAGATCATGAAAAACATCCGGGCCATTTTAAAAGAGGCGGGGATGGACTTCTCAAATGTTGTGAAAGTGTCAGCTTTTCTTTCAGATATGAAGTTGTACAACGAATTCAATAATGTGTACGCCACTTATTTTGGCCAGGACCCACCCGCCCGGGAAGCAGTGGCAGTCAAAGGCCTGCCAAAAGATGCAGCGGTTGAGATCTCCTGCATTGCAGTCAGGGCAGCTGAAAAAGAGATCTTATCGATGCATTGATGCTTAATATGAAGAATGTAGAATGAAAAATGAAATAATAAAAATGATGGTCAGGGAGAATTTTATCAAAAGGAGTTTCCTTGTTTTGCTCATGCTTTCTGCAGGCATTTTCTCAAAGGCAGACGAGGGAATGTGGATACCCATGCTGCTGGGCGGACACACCGAGGAAGAGATGGTGGCGATGGGGATGAAGATCACGGCTGAGGATATTTACAGCATCAATCATTCTTCGCTGAAAGATGCGGTTGTCATCTTTGGAGGTGGATGTACCGCCGAAATTGTCTCAGAAGAAGGGCTCATTCTCACCAACCATCATTGCGGCTTCGGCTCCATTCAGCGGCACAGTTCCGTTGAACACGATTACCTGACGGAAGGTTTCTGGGCTCTTAACCGCAATGAGGAACTGCCCTGCCCCGGACTGACCTGTACGCTCCTGATCCGGATGGAAGATGTGACCGAAAAAATTCTCCGGGAGATCCCATCGGATGCTACCGAGCAGGAAAGACAGAAGATCATTACTGAACGGATGGAAAAAATCAAAGGGGAAGCGACAGAGGGTACCCATTATGCGGCCGACATTGAGCCATTTTTTTATGGAAATGCCTATTATCTGTTTATCAATGAAATTTTCCGCGATATCCGCCTGGTAGGAGCTCCTCCCTCGAGTATCGGGAAATTCGGCGGGGACACCGACAACTGGATGTGGCCCCGCCACACCGGTGATTTCTCCGTATTCAGGATCTATGTTGATTCGGCCAACCTGCCTGCTGCCTATTCCCCTGAAAATGTGCCCTATGCACCAAAAAATCACTTGAAAATCGCTCTGGATGGATATCAGGAAGGAGATTTCACGTTTGTCTTCGGATATCCCGGCCAAACCACCGAATATCTTCCTTCGTACGCTGTTGAGATGATGACGCAGGAAGAAAATCCTATCCGTATCAGGATGAGGGGCATTGCCCTTGGGATCATTGATGAGGCCATGCAGAATGATGATGTCACCCGTATCCGGTACGCTGCAAAGCAAGCAGGGATCGCCAACGGATGGAAGAAATGGATCGGGGAGAACCGGGGCATCGACCGGCTGCAGGCATTAGATAAAAAACAGCAGTTTGAAGAGCAATTCACGCGCTGGACAGCCGAAGATCCGTCACGAAAATCCGCGTATGGTGGCCTTTTACCTGCTTTCAAGGAGCTGTACGCTTCGCTGACCCCCTACCTGAAAGCAGAAACCTATCTCTGGGAATCTGCCTTCCGTACCGACCTGCTCCGACTAGCAGGATCGTGCCGGAACCTGATCAATGTCAGCAGTGATAAAGAATCGGCCAGGACGGCCATTGACAAAGAACTGGCTGCACTGAAAACTTCCATGGCCGGACAGTACAGAAATTATGACCGGGAGGTGGATATCAAACTGTTCCAGCAATTGGTCCAGGATTATTATTCAAATCTTGATCCCACATTCAGCCCCCCGTTCTTCCGGGAAATTACGACTGACTACCAGGGGGATGTCAAACGCTTTACGGAGGACATCTTTACGTCTTCCATGTTTGATTCCCGGGAAGAAGTCATGGATCTGCTGGAAAATTTCAAAAGATCAGATTCCAAAAAAATGACGAAAGACAGAGCCTACCGGTTGAACATCGAACTTCGGGATTACTATTTCGATCAGCTCGTACCTGTCATGCAAACCCTGGAAGCCAGGTCCGACAGCCTGATGCGGATCTACATGAAGGCGCAGATGGAAATGCTTTCCGACAAACGTTTCTACCCGGATGCAAATTCCACGTTGAGGGTCACCTATGGGAAAGTGGCTGGCTACAGGCCTGCAGATGCCGTAACCTACAGCTGTTTCACGACCCTTTCCGGAATAATCAGCAAAGAGGATCCGGCTGTCCACGATTATGTGGTGCACGAAAAGCTGAAGGAGCTTTATGAAAGAGCCGATTATGGGCCGTACGCGGATAAGGATGGAAGCATGCACACCTGCTTCCTTGCCACCAACCACACGTCGGGCGGAAATTCGGGCAGTCCGGTCCTGAATGCGGAAGGACACCTGATCGGGATCAATTTTGACCGCTGCTGGGAGGGCACCATGAGCGACCTGATGTACGACCCCGCCATGTGCCGGAACATCAGCCTCGATATACGGTACTGCCTGTTCATCATCGATAAATTTGCAGGTGCCGGGCACCTGATCGACGAAATGACCCTTGTGGAATGACCCGAAAATGGATCGCCGGACTTTTGGGATGTGTCGGGTATTTTTCACTTCTTGCACAGGAAACTCCATATGTGACCATTCACCAGGAACAATCCCGTTATTATTCAAGGTTTGAGTTCACCCGGGAATCACAGTTTGATTCACTGAACGGTCTTCAAACGGAGGTGATCCGCCAAACACGCGGCCCAGGCCAGCTCAAACGGACGGTTTTTGGGTATCATCCCTACTGGATGGGCAGTGCTTACCTGAATTACCAGTGGGACCTGCTGTCGGATCTCTGTTACTTTTCCTTCGAGGTGGATCCCTACACCGGGACGCCGGTCTCGCTGCATAATTGGATGGCAGCCCCGGTCATCGATTCTGCCCTTTCCAGCGGCGTGGATGTCCATCTTTGCATTACGCTTTTCAGCGCACACATGGCATTGTTCTCCAATACGACCTCACAGCAGACGCTGATCGACACGGCTGTTTCGCTTGTCAAAGCAAGAAATGCAAAGGGGGTCAATCTTGATTTTGAATCGGTTCCATCCTCCCTGAGCTTTGAGTTCAATCAGTTTCTCCTCCACTTCGCCCAGGAATTTCATACGCAGCTGCCTGATAAAATGGTAAGCCTGGCAGTGCCTGCCGTTGATCCGAACGGGCTTTTTAATTTGGAACTCCTCGAGCCTGTCATCGATATGTTTATGATCATGGGGTATGATTATTACTGGAACGGAAGTGGTATGGCCGGTCCTGTGGCCGGTCTCTATTCAATGGTCAGCAGCTTCGACTATAACCTGTCGCGATCGGTTTCCTGGTTTCAGAGCAAGGGAATACCCAACGCAAAAATTGTACTGGGACTACCCTATTATGGCCGGCAATGGCCGGTTGAGAAACCCCTGGCGCCTTCGTCTGTCACCGGTTGGGGAACGGCACTGACCTATTACACGATCCGAAACAGCACGACGGGTAGCTATTCGGATGCAAATAAACACTGGGAATCCAACAGTTTCTCACCGTATTATTCGTTTCAGGCTGACCGGTTGTATCAATGCTTTATCGATGATGTGAGAAGTCTTGGAAAGCGGTTCGACCTGGTCAACCAGCGGGGCCTGGCCGGTATCGGGATCTGGGCGCTGGGTTATGATCACGGGTATGATGATTTCTGGCAGCTGATCCGGGATAAATTCACGGTGCAGGCCCCGGCGGTCTACCAGGATACCCTTTACGATTCAGGAGGCCCGGCTTATGCATATTACCCCGGTGAAGATTATTTTCTTTTAATTGAACCTTCTGATTGTAAAGAACTTAACCTTACATTTCAGGTGCTGGACCTTGAAAATGGGATCGATTACGTGTTCGTTCACGACGGACGGGATACCACCGCGCCTCTGCTTGGTCAGCTCACGGGTGATTCCATTCCTGTGACCTTCACCGCCAGTCAGGGAGCAATCACCCTGCACATTCTGACTAACCAGACCGGGAACTTTTCCGGCTGGAAGGCCATCTGGCATTGTGGTCCGATGAGCATCCAGGATTCAGCACCCTTTTCAATTCAGCCGGTTCGCTACTACCCGAATCCGGTCACGGATTGCCTGCATCTGGAGCTTTCCGTGTCCGATCACCAGGTTTTGGTCATCGAAACCCACGATATGAAAGGTATCCTGACCGGCCGACCGGTGGTTCATCACCTTGACAGGGGGGAATATCATTTGATCCATGATCCCGGAGGACAAAACCTGCATCCCGGAGGGCTTTATGTGACCAGAATGACCTTTGGAAATGGAGTGTCGCAATCCATAAAATGGATCTTTTCAGGCCAGTAGGTCCTTCAATGCTTCTTCCAGCCGTGGGAATCGGAATGTAAATCCTGAGTTTAGCAGTTTTTCAGGAAGGATACCCTGACCGCCGGTCAGAATTGCAGCGGCATCACCGTAGAGGAGCTTCAGCGCGAAGGCTGGGATCGGGATCACGGCCGGCCGGTTCAGCACCCTGGCCAGGGTGTTGGTATATTCCAGGTTGGTCACGGTTAAGGGAGAGGCCAGGTGGACAATACCCTGAATGGAATCATTTTCAATAACATGGGAATAAGCATTGAGCAGATCAGTCCTGTGGATCCAGCTGAAGAGCTGTTTGCCGTTTGCGATCGGTCCTCCCAATCCCAACTTAAATGCCCATAACATTTTAGGGAGGGCACCTTCGTTGCGGTCGAGGACAACGGATAGCCTGAAAACGACCACCCTGGTAATGTCCTGTACCTCAAGGGCAGCGGCTTCCCAATCCTGGCAAAGGTTTCCGAGGAATCCGCCATCGAAATCGGCTCCCTTTTCGTTGATGATACAGCCATCTCTTACGATTCCACTGGCTGAGGTCGAAATCAACAGCCCGGGGTGTTCCCTGCAGTTTCGGATCGCCCTCACCAGCTTACGAGTGGTGATCACGCGGCTTGCATAAATTTCCTCCCTGTACGCTTTTGTCCACCGCTTGAGAATGGGGGCCCCTGCAAGATGAATGACTGCACCGGCTCCGTTCACCCTTTCGGCAAGCCTGTGTTCATCGAGAAAATCCTTCCTGGTCAAGGGTTCAATGATCCAGTCACGGTTCGTGAAAGACAATGACAGACTTTTACCGATAAAACCGGTGCTTCCGCTGATCAGTATTTTCATAACATATCTTTTTGGGGCATATACGTAGCCGGTCCGATGCAATTTAGCAAGCGGACAACGCGAATTTCGTAAAAAAGACTATTTTAGCGTTCACAAAAGAATGAATCCGTATGACCCATGAAAGATACAAATAGTTCCGGGGAACAAAAAAAATTGTTCACCGATTTTCCGCCTGTCCCCACCAGCGTGTGGGAGGAAAAGATCCGGGAAGACCTGAAGGGAGCTGATTACGACCAAAAACTCCTGTGGAACACAGGGCAGGGATTTTCTGCCCGTCCCTACTACCGGGAAGAAGACCTGCTGGAGCTAAAACACCTGGAGATCCTGCCGGGCGAATTCCCTTTCGTCAGGGGCAATGCAAAAGAAGATAACAGCTGGCTGATCCGGCAGGACATCCCGGTGGAGGACATCCCGGCAGCCAATGCCAGGGCGCTGGACATTCTTATGAAAGGAGTCGATTCGATCGGATTTGTTCTGGATGAGGACCATTCCTATACCTGCCAGGAACTCGACAGGCTATTCAAAAATATTTTTGCTGAAAGTCTGGAGATCAATTTCGTTTGTGGAAAAGCTTCTTCCGATATCGTGACCATCATTCTTGAGCTGGTCAGAAGGTATAACCGCAGTTTGGATAAGATCAGGGGCTCTGTTGACTACGATCCATTGGGTGAGCTGATCCGGACAGGAAGCTGTTCGCCCTCCCCGGATGCTGCCTTTGACACAGGCAAGCAGCTGATCGAAAATGCCGCATATTTACCCAATTTTCAGGTGATCACGTTCCACGGAGATCTTTTTAAAAATGCAGGGGCATCCATTGTCCAGGAGATTGGCTTCAGCCTTTCAGCAGGAGTGGAGTACCTTACGCAGTTAACGGAACGGAAGCTGTCCATCAACAGGGTTGCTCCGCGTATCCGGTTCCAGTTTGCCATTGGGCCTGATTATTTCATGGAAATGGCCAGGCTGAGGGCTGCCCGCTTCTTATGGTCAGCGATCGTCAAAGCATACGGTCCATCTCAGGACCAGGTCTGCAAAATGAACATACATACGGTCACCTCCCGATGGAATTTGACCCTGTACGATCCGTATGTCAATTTGCTCAGGTCAGCCACCGAGTCGATGTCGGCCATTCTGGCCGGAACCAGTTCACACGCCGTGATGGCCTACGACAGTGCTTCCGGGAGCCCGAATGACACTTCCGAACGAATCGCGCGGAACCAGCAGCTGCTCTTAAAGGAAGAATCCTATCTTGACAGGGTTATCGACCCGTCTGCAGGCTCCTACTACATCGAAAAGCTAACCCGGATGCTCTCAGAACAAGCCTGGGATCTGTTCCTTCGCGTTGAAGAAAAGGGTGGCTTTTTACAGGCTTTTAAAGAGGGATTTATCCAGGAACAGGTCCATTCACATTCACTGTCAAGGGATCTGGCACTAGCTCAACGTAAAGAAATCCTGATCGGGACAAACCAGTACCCTCATTTTCAGGAAAGCATCCGTAACGAGATTGATGACCAGGAGTTGGAACCTGTATTTCAAAAAAGAAATGATGCCATTGCCGAGCCATTGAGGTCCTACCGGGGGAGCATGGCCTTTGAACAAATTCGGTATGCAACCGACCAGTTTGCCAGGAATGCGAAACGTCCGGTCGTTTTTATGCTGACCTATGGCAACCTGACCATGCGGAGGGCGCGGGCGCAATTTGCCATCAATTTCTTTGCCTGTGCAGGCTTTGAGGCTCTGGACAACCTTGGTTTTGCTACCCTGGAGGACGGTGTTGCCGATGCAATAAAGAGCAAGGCGGAAATCGTTGTATTTTGCAGTTCGGATGAAGAATATGCCCAGATTGGCGGGGAGGTTGTCCTGGCCCTTCAGCGGCACGCCATCCCGGTACTGGCAGGATATCCTAAGGAACTTGTGGAGAAATTGAAAGAACAGGGAATCAGGCATTTCATTCATGTACGGTCGAACATTCTGGAAACATTAAGGGAGTTTCAGAAAGTGTTAAGGATCGGTTAAGATTGTTTGGGTACATCATGATTCAATTTAACCACGGCCTCCCTTGCAATTTGACAATTTAACAATTTGACAATGAATATCTTGTATGAAACCGAATTTCAAAAAGATTGATTTATGGGCCATTTCGGCGGCAGGACATTCTGATGAAAAAGGAATCCGGATGGACCTGATGCCGGAATGGATGACGGCCGAACGGATCCCGGTCAGGCCCATTTTTACCGGTAAAGATCTGGTTGATCTGGAGCACCTGCACTTTGCGGCGGGCATTCCGCCATTTCTAAGGGGGCCTTACTCCACCATGTACGTCACCCAGCCCTGGACCATCCGGCAGTACGCAGGTTTCTCCACTGCGGAGGAATCCAATGCCTTTTACCGCCGCAACCTGGCTTCCGGGCAGAAAGGTTTGTCCATTGCCTTTGACCTGGCGACGCACCGGGGCTACGATTCGGATCATCCCCGGGTGATCGGCGATGTTGGCAAAGCGGGTGTGGCGGTCGACTCCATCCTGGATATGAAGATCCTCTTTGACAGCATTCCCCTCGACAAGATGTCGGTCTCGATGACCATGAACGGTGCCGTGCTGCCTGTCCTTGCTTTTTATATAGTCGCTGCACTCGAACAGGGCGTGTCACCTGATCAGATGTCAGGGACTATCCAAAACGACATTCTGAAGGAATTCATGGTCAGGAACACCTATATTTATCCGCCCCAGCCCTCCATGCGCATCATTGCGGATATTTTCAAGTATACTTCGCAGCACATGCCCCGCTTCAATTCCATCAGCGTCAGTGGCTACCACATGCAGGAAGCGGGTGCGACCTGCGACCTGGAACTTGCCTATACACTGGCCGATGGATGGGAATACCTTCGCACAGGGGTCAATGCCGGTTTGGACATCGATTCCTTTGCACCCCGCATTTCTTTTTTCTGGGGCATCGGAATGAATTATTTCATGGAGATCGCCAAAATGAGGGCAGCCCGCATGCTCTGGGCTAGGATCGTCAATGAATTCCATCCGAAAAATCCAAAGTCCATGGCCCTGCGGACCCACTGCCAGACCTCCGGCTGGAGCCTCACCGAACAAGATCCATTCAACAATGTGACGCGCACCTGCGTGGAGGCACTTGCTGCCGTAATGGGACATACCCAGTCGCTGCACACCAATGCGCTGGATGAGGCCATTGCCTTGCCCACCGATTTCTCGGCGCGGATCGCCCGCAACACGCAGCTCTACCTCCAGGAAGAGACCAACATTACGCGGAGCATTGATCCCTGGGCGGGATCCTATTATGTTGAATACCTGACCCATCAGATCGCGCAAAGGGCTTGGGACCTCATCACGGAAATTGAGGAGCTCGGCGGTATGGCGAAGGCCATTGAAACAGGCTTGCCAAAAATGCGCATCGAGGAAGCGGCAGCCCGCAAGCAAGCGCGGATCGATTCCAATCAGGACACGATCGTGGGCGTTAACAAATACCGTCTTGATAAAGAAGAACCCATCGATATCCTGGAAGTGGACAACACCGCCGTCAGGGAAGCTCAGGTCGAACGGCTGAGGCAGCTTCGGTCAGGACGGGATGAACAGGAGGTGAACCAGGCCCTGGAGGCAATCACACAGGCCTGCGCGTCGGGAGAAGGGAATCTCCTTGAACTATCGGTGGACGCGGCAAAAAAACGCGCCTCCCTGGGGGAGATCTCACTGGCATGCGAAAAAGTGTTCGGGCGTTATAAGGCCGTGATCCGTTCCATCTCGGGTGTTTACTCCTCCGAGTCCAGAGGCGACGAAAGCTTCCAGACCGCCTGCAAGCTGGCCGATCAGTTTGAAGCCCTCGAAGGACGCCGACCCAGGATCATGGTCGCAAAACTTGGTCAGGATGGCCACGACAGAGGTGCAAAAGTCGTTGCCACCGGCTTTGCCGATATTGGTTTTGATGTGGATATCGGACCCCTGTTTCAAACACCGGATGAAGCCGCGCTACAGGCCGTGGAAAATGATGTGCACATCCTGGGTGTCTCCAGTCTGGCCGCCGGACATAAAACACTGGTGCCCAAACTGATTGATGAGCTCAGGCAGTTAAACCGCGAAGATATCATGGTCATCGTAGGGGGTGTCATCCCTCCTCAGGATTACGACTTTCTCTATCAAAAAGGCGTTGTGGCCATCTTTGGGCCCGGTACGGTGATTTCTGACTGCGGGACCCGACTGCTCGAAATCCTGATCGAAACCAGAAAATAATCCGGCAATGCCTTCAACGGAACCTATTTTCCCCACCACGTCGAGAAGCCCCCTGCTGCTGAAGATCATGCTGATGCTGTTACTGCCGTTCCTGATCACCTTCGGTCTGCTGGCACAATCCCACCGGCATTACACCTACAGCTTCAGCGAAGAATCCTCCCTGCTGGGAGGTGCAGTCATCGGCGGAGGCTCAGGAACCGCTGCCATCTTTTATAATCACGCGTCAATCAAAGCTACGGGGCAATCCTCATTCTCCCTGAATGCCAGCCTTGTCTACATTGACTGGGGCTCCTGGAATAAGGCGCTTGGTGACAATTATGACCTGAAACAATTCACACTTGCATTCAGGCCACGCTTCGTATCCTACCTGATAAAATCCAACCTTGATGAAAATTTGACGTTCCAGTTTGTCACGTTTTCAAAAGAAACCTTTCATCGGCAACTTTCCCTGAATGACCGCCGACAGACCGATATACTCTTATCCAATCCAGGTTATGAAGAATATGTTGCTGATTTTTCTCTCTATAGCGAATTTACAAACTACTGGGTCGGGTTGGGAAGTTCCTACGAATTTAACGAGCACCTTTCGGTAGGCTGCAGCCTCTTCGGTATTTTCAAGGTATTGGACTATTGGAACCTGTATAATCTTGCTGCTTTCGGAACGGAATCCGAGCTGGTCCATCCCGCCTCTGAAACTTCTTCCTATCTGGCTACCATGGATTATAAATACCGTGTCAAATTCAATGATTACCGGCTGATGTTTTCAGTGGGAATGCAGTACAGGACGGAGCGGATGGACTTCGGAATGAAGATTGAATTTCCTTCCCTGGGTGTTTACGAAGATGGAAAACAACTGTACAAGAGTGAAAAACAACAAAATATAATGAATCCAGACGGCTCCGGGTTTTTACCGGATTACCTGATCGAGGATGCTCAGAAAAAAAAGCAGATCAGTGTTAACTATAAAGATCCCTGGTCCCTGGGGGCCGGACTTGCCTATCATGCACCGGATGGACGTAAATCGTATTATGTCAGCCTGGAGTATTTTCACCGGGTGAAACCGTATGCATTGACAGAAGTGAAGGATCAATCCATCGTATCAACAGGTTTGACGGATGGTGAATTGACCAGCCAGCAATGGCTGGAATGTGCCGGTGGAGCAAAAACAGTCGTTAATCTTGCCCTGGGAGCGAAATGGAAGGCAACGGAGAACGCCCTGATCCTGGCAGGATTCAGGACCGACTTCAATGACCTGAAGAAGTTCGATTACGGAGATTATGGCGACCTTAACCAAATGATCACTGAAGTTGTGGATATGTATCATTTTTCCTTCGGAACCAGTCTGACCATCCTGAAAAATGTGGTCAACACGGGGATCACCTATTCGGTAGGACATATCCGGAATCAAATGCAGTTGATGAACCTTTCAGATCCTGTTGAATACAATACGATAGAGCAGGCTGCATTGCAAGGTACGCGTACCAGCACCATGAGCATACGGTCAAACCAGATCAATTTATTCCTGGGATTGACCCTCAACTGGCCAGGGGCGACTAAGAAATGATCATCCATGATGATCCTGCTTGCTGTTTTAGTGATCTAAAACACTACCACCTGCAGCCATCCCATTCCCGGTATCCGGATAGCCTCACGGATAGTTTCAAACGTGTTTCCATCCAAGTCGCTCTGGAAAACCTGTGTCCCCAACAGTCCGGGATCAACGGTAGCCGGCTGCATACTGCTGTTGAAAAGGGTCAGGCAGGTTCCCTTTCCGTCAGCTGAAAGCCGGATGTTAATCAGGTTGACCGCCGGATGATCCCATAAGGGGAAAAGACAGGTTGCCCTGGCATCAGGCCCGCACAGGGCTGCGATCAATGACTGGCGCTGCTCAATGGCCCTTCGTTCTGACTGTACAGCGTCAAATTCTTCATGGGGCAGCAGGATGTACCGGAAGACAAATTCCCCATCCTGGGAAGCCTTGTAATTGGTTTCCCAGTAATTGTTCATCAGGTAGGAATAAAAGGTCTGTGTGGGCTGTAATTTTTTTGTCCATCCAAAGACAGTGGCATCCGTGGAGATCTGTCCGATCTCAATGATCGGGGCGTCCGGGCTTACCCAGGTGATGCCATATCCCTGATTGGATACATCCACCCAGTTCTCCGCAGTGATGTAGTTCCGGCAGGCTCCCGGAAGCTGATCCTCCTCCGCCCTGCATACTGCATACCCCAGGTCATAACGGATGATCCCCTCAGGAACATTGAAGGGAAATGCAAGGTGAATACTTTCGGGTGCAAGGATACCGGTCTTATTGATCCGGTTGATGATCTCGATGCGGTACAGGCCATGGATCAACCTGATTTCACCGGAAAAATAATCACATCCGGGAGGTTGGGCGACTACCTGAAGAGAACTGATGACAGGGCCGGATTCCTTTACTTTAAACTTGATGAGTTCCACAGATTGCGGATGGGAAGGATCCCTTCCGGCCACATAGTAATAGGTATTTAGTCCGGGAAGGACGGATCGGTCAACCAATTCTTTTTTAAGGGATTTGTCATAGATACGGTTAATTGCACCCGTTACCGGATCGACATCAACAATAAAAAACTGATTTTCAAGGCGGTCCTTACCGGATTCATCCTGTAGAACAGCCCTGGACGGATCTAATTCCCAGTAATATATCTTAGATCCAAGGGGAGGGACATTCACTGCCAGGAAAACCGCTTCTCCTGACTTCAGGACCTGAACAGGGGCCATGTTGCCATTCTTATCTTTCACGTGAGCTCCGGAAGGAAGGATTCCCGGTGGAAGTGTCACCAGGTCAGTTCTTTGCCAGGAAGTGGTATTATATACACTCATTGCCCCGGCCCTTTGCTTGCTGGTTACTCCTTCCGGAAGAGCATCAACCAGCAGCGCCCTTGATAACGTATCCCCCCTGAGGGCAAAGGAACGTTTGATCTCCCACTGACGAAGTGTAAACGGGGAAAGAGGCTCACTGATGGAATTCCAGGAGCCCCAAGTGTGTTCATCATAGAGCAACACCTTTTTCCAGGCTTCCCTGAACAATTTTTCGGGATACGACTGAGGATCTTTTAACATCCAGAGTACCTCGGCCTGTTCCAGCCGGCTGGCATTTTGCCGGTTCAGGGCGGTTTCTTTGGCAGATGAATAGGCACCATCTTCCCAGTAACCGGTCAGATCACCTTTAAAAGAAGGCAATTCCTGACCGTACTTCCTTTCAAAGATTTTAAATGCCTCAGAAACGGTTGATATGACAAGCTTTGGTGTACTGTATCTTTGGTTCCATGACTTGACAGTCTGGATCAGGGAGGGATCCACAGGGCCATTGTCTGAACCAATATTGTACCTGAGGATGGCCATGTCGTAAGGATAGTGCTCCGCTGCAAGCTGATGGATGTACGAATGAATTTTCTCCTCAGTCAGCACCCTTTTCAGCTTTTCATAACCCAGTCCCGTATGAAAATACGAATAACCTTTCCCATGAATCCAGCAAAGCACGCTGTCTTCTCCCGATTGTGACACCCACCAGAAGGGCCTGTCACCCCATACCTCGTTCAGGTTCCCAACCCTGTGCCCGCTGTTATTGCCCAGCGAAAGATAGTTCACGCCGCTTTGCACAAGTACAGGCACCAGCCCCCAGGTCAGTCCGGGTATATCGCTGACCATGGCCGATCTGAGTTTGACACCGCATTGCTGGGCTATCCGCTGGGCTGATTCCAGTAACTGGATCAATTCCCGTGAAGAGCATAGACCCGTAAGGGTGTTTGCATAGAGTGCGTTCAGATCCATCCAGCCGTTTTGAACAGCCTGCCAAAAAAGTTCCTGCTTCTGCGGTGAAGCCTGAGCAATCCATGAATCCACTGCCCACATGACTTCCGTATTCCATCTGAACCGCTCTCCCTCAGGAAAATCAGCAGACATTCTGCCCAGGGCAATCGCATCCTCCAGATTTTTCCATTGCATCCGTTCCACTTCATCCTGAACATGCGTGTACCCGATATCGTTATGGGAATGATGCAACAGATAGATGGTTACAGGGACGACCGGATCAACCTGAAAGTCCTGGTCAGCAAGCACTTCTGTACCAACAATCACTTTGATATGAAATGAGGTCGCCGATGTTACAACGGGTACATCCTGACAGAAAACGTTATACCCGAATGAGATCATTTGCTCATGTCTTTTACCGTTCAATTCGATCACGCCCTGCTGAGTATCGCCGTAATAGACGAGGTCGACCCGTAACACCTGTTCGTGGTCAGTTGTTATCGCATTTTCGGCAACAAGGCTTACTTTGTTCCTGGCTTCGTACTTAAAGACCATGAACCACGTCCTGCTTCCGGCTGATTCACCCTGCACCCTGATCCTGAGTGGCCTTCCTTCCGGAAACAGATGGGCCGGAACATCCAGGAAGAGGTACCCCATAAAATCGCTGTACTTATCGACCTGGGTGGCCGTAAATCGTAACGTTGTACGTTCGGGGCCCGGCCATGTGAAATTTTTTTGAACTGTATCCGGAGGAGACTCAATGGTAAAGAACAACCTGTCGTTCAGATGTATGTTCCAGGAGTGAACATCCCCAAGATTGACATCAATGCCTGCCAACATAATGAAAGTCAGTTGTTGCTGACCGGGTGAACAGGAGATGGGCTCCGTTTCCCATTCGATATAGTTGCTGCTGTTCTCTGACCTGACCAGCAGCGATCGGTCAGCATCCGGTTGCGGCGAATGGTATAGCAGCTCTTCTCCTTTTGTGCTTTTAGCATATCCGCTCAAGTAATTCTGGCATAAAAGCAACTCTGTCAACAACACTAGAAATATGGTGATTAAAGATCTCATGTGTTTTTATAAAAATGCCCCTACACTGTAAAGGTATTCCTCAGTGGTTAATGAAATTTGTATTTTTCACTTTATCAACCTTTATCACCCAGGCATAACGACAGGGTGGATTTATTTGAATACTTTTTGGTATACTGATAGAAAATCCATCGCTTTGCCTTTTCCAATTCAGTTTCTGATTTGATCCCATTAACGTAATCCTGGCATCTTTATCAGGGCATAATTCAGATAAACTGACCGTCGATGGCATTTCTTTTTCATCTTCGTCAGCAAGGTAAATGAGGTAGAGTGTTCCGTCTTTTTTCGAGGTAAGGCAGACTTTACCCTCTTTATACGGTTCAATGGCCCGTGTGTCATAAATGGCCTCACCGTTGACCTTCATCCACCCGCCAATTTCTTCCAGCAGCCGGTACGCTCCCTCATCCCAGGCCCCATCCGGGCCGGGAGCAATATTGAGCAAGAGGTTCCCTCCTTTTGCCACAATGTCGACCAGCAGTTGTACAGCCTTATGACCGCTCATATAGTGCGCATCGGGCACCCACGACCATCCGCCGCCTGAAATGATGCAGGATTCCCAGGGAAAGGACAGCGCCTCTTCCGGTACCTGGTTCTCGGGAGTCAGGTAGTTCTGGTTCTTGCCACAAACAGCGCGGTCGACAACGATCAGTCCGGGTTGCTTCTCTCTGGCCTTCCCCACCAGCTCGTCCATCCGGATATCCTGGTTGACAACCGAACTTTTTAAAAATCCGGATCCCCCTGTCGAGGCATGGTCCGCATAATAACGCGCGATCTCTTCAGCAGGTTGCTTTGCCACCCAGCCCCCGTCCAGCCACAGGATATCAATGGGACCATAGCCGGTCATCAACTCCAGTACCTGATCATGGGTGAAACGGATGAACTTCTCCCATTTCTCCGGATATTCCTGAGGATCATAATTCACATTCCTGTCCAGCGGAGGGAAATAAGGATCCCAGTAATATAAGCAGTGCCAGTCGGGTTTTGAGAAATAGGGCCCGACCCACATCCCCTGTTTCCGGAAGGCATCGAATATCTCACGGGTGATATCCGGCCTGGGATGGGCATGAAACGGGCAGTCCGCATCCGTGACTTTATAATCGGTGAGCTTTGTGTCGAACATGCAAAACCCGTCGTGATGCTTGGTGGTGAAGATCAGATAACGCATCCCCGCATCCGCTGCCGCATTCGCCCACCGGTCAGGATCAAAGAGAACCGGGTTGAAGGTCGTTTTCAGATTCTCGTATTCCCTTTTATACTCGGCATAACTTTCAGGATGATTTCCTTTTTTCCGTTCACACCAGCCGTAATCCTCCGGGCAGATGGACCAGGATTCCACGATGCCCCACTGGCTGTAAGGTCCCCAGTGCATTAAAAGCCCGAACTTCAGGTCCTGCCATTGTCCGAGTTTGCTGAGGACCAGCGGATCGGTTTCGGGAACGTAAATCTGACTCTCCTGTGACCAGCTTTCGATACAAATAATACTAAAAAACAATAATATAGTAATCTTTCTCATATATATTAATTGTGGGCTAAAGCCCTGTGTTGCCTACTGCCTGACTTTAAGGGTGTGTCAAAAGGGATTATTATAATGAAAACCGCAAAGAAGCAAAGACGCAAAGTCCTCATATTCAATATTCTTTTTCTTAGCGGCTTTGCGACTTTGCGGTGTAAAATGACTTTTGACACAACCTCCAATTGATAATCCTGCATCATCGGACTTTAGTCCAAAACATCTAAATAGTGTACAACAAAGTATAGCTTAACCGACGATCGTTATAATATCTGAGAGCTCCTCTTCTGTAAACTCCAGATTATTTAACGCATTCAGGTTTTCTTTCAGTTGTTCAACAGTGCTGGCGCCTACCAGTACCGACGTCATGGCATCGTGCCGCAAAATCCAGGCGAGTGCCATCTGTGCCAGGCTTTGGCCTCGCAATCCAGCGATGGTATTCAATTTTTTCACCTTTTCAATGACCTCCGGGGTGATCTGGTGCGGCCGCAGAAACCCGTGCGGTTTGGATGCACGCGAACCCTTCGGAATGCCGTTAAGGTACCGGTCGGTGAGCAATCCCTGCGCCAGTGGGGAAAAGGCGATGCAGCCTATGCCCAACTTGTGGAGGGTGTCCAACAGCTCCTTTTCAATGCCTCGCTTGAACATGTTATAGACCGGCTGATGGATCAGGCAGGGAGTGCCCAGTTTCCGCAGTAACTCCTCAGCACGGATGGTACCCTCGTTCGGATAGTTCGAAATACCTGCGTAAAGGGCTTTCCCGCTTCGTACGATATGGTCCAGTGCGCCAAGAGTCTCATCCAGGGGAGTATTCGTATCCGGACGATGATGGTAAAAGATATCCACATAATCAAGTCCCATCCGTTGAAGGCTCTGGTTGAGACTGGCGATGAGGTACTTTCGTGAACCCCATTCCCCATAGGGCCCCGGCCACATAGAATACCCCGCCTTGGTGGAGATGATCAGCTCATCGCGCCAGGGATGAAGATCCTGCCTGAGAATCCTGCCAAACGTCTCTTCCGCCGAACCGGGAGGAGGACCGTAGTTGTTGGCCAGGTCAAAATGGGTGATGCCCCGGTCAAAGGCTTCCAATACGATCCGGCGTGAAATTTCATAATCATCCACTCCCCCGAAGTTATGCCACATCCCCAGGGAAATGACCGGCAGCAAGATGCCGCTGCGGCCACAGCGGCGATACTCCATCCGGGAGTACCTGTCTTTCGACGCTATGTATTTTTCCATAAGATCAAATTTCAAAAAGCAGAGAGCAAAAATCAAAACACCTTGCAGCTAATAACTTGTAGCTTGTAGCTCACTGAACAGCTATCTCGACCTGCAACCGGATATCCTGCGAGCTGGAGCCCACCATCAGGGTGTATTTCCCAGGCTCAACTTGATAGGTTCCATGCTGCTCATCGTAATACCTCAGTTGCCCTATCTGAACAGGAACCTGGATATGGTTCATTTCACCCGGCTTCAGCATGACTTTTTTAAATCCCACCAGCGTCATCAAGGGTCTGAAGGATTCAGCATTCTCTTTCCGGGCATAGACCTGGATCACCTCTTCCCCTGCACTGCCCGATGTATTGGTTATATCGACCGTCAACTGACAAACACCGCCCTGTGAAAAGACGGAATCCTGTACGGAGGCCTTCAGGTAATCAAAGGTAGCATAGCTCAGTCCGTGGCCAAATGGATACAGTACATCCCCTTTGAAATTCTTGTATGTCCGCTTGTTCATTGAATAATCTTCAAAATCAGGCAGGTCTTCAACGGACTTATAAAACGTGACCGGAAGCTTACCCGATGGATTATAATCTCCGAACAGCACGTCTGCCAATGCCGAGCCACCTGCCTGGCCGGGATACCACGTCTGGATGATGGCCGGGATGTTCCCGTGTGCCCAGTTAACCGAAAGGGCGCTTCCGCCTGTAAGCGCCAGAACCGTTGGCACACCCGATCCATGTACCGCTTTGAGCATTTCTTCATCGATAGCGGGCAGGTTAAGGTGAGTGCGGTCGCCACCGGAAAACCCATCCACCTCCACCTGCATCTCCTCTCCTTCAAGGCTGGGCGATATCCCTCCCACAAAAATGCAGACATCCGCATTTTTCAGTTCAGCCATCATCTCATCATATAAAGTCTGCTCAAATCCCGATTCCCTGACCATCCTCCACTTCAGCCAGATCCCTGCATAGTCAGTATCATCGGCATATTCCAGCCGGATGGTGACCGGTTGGTCTTTCGTAAGAACAAGGGTGACCTTGTTAAACTCCCACCAATCGTCGACCTGCCAGTCGTCGATGACCAGTTCGTCGTTCAGGTACATCCGCCCGCGGTAGTCGGATGAAAAACCAATCTCGTATGTTCCATCGAAAGGAGGTACGATGTATCCCGTCCAACGCACCGAGAAATGGTCAGCGGGTATATTGCCGATGGGAGCCTTCAGACGCCAGCGGGGGCTGATCATGGTGTCAACGGTGGTGACGACCGGTTCTCCCTCTAAATCCGGATTGCTGAAATATTCGGCCTTCAGGCCAAGCTCATCCGATTGGGAGGCAGGATGCAGGAAGCGGCAAGGTATGTCGGTGGGAGTGACCAGCTCGGGCAGGGAGAGGAATCCTTTGCAATAAGAAACTCTTACCCCGTCGCCTGCTCTTTTTCGGATGCCCTCCAGGAAAGTGACCGGACGGGAAGGTGTTCCGTTATAATTACCCAGCAGGATCTCACTCTGATCAGCATAGGGGCCAACCACCACGATCTTGTTGATGGATTCTTTCAGGGGCAGGATGCCATCCTGGTTCTTCAGCAGTACCATGCTCTGGCGTGCGACTTCGGCGGCCAGGTCACCATGTTCTGGTTGGTCGTTTTCTGTGATGGGAATCTGTGCGTAAGGTACCATCTCTCCTGGATCGAACATGCCCAGCCGGATCCTTGCCAGCATGAGCCGCCTGACGGCCTGGTCGATGGTCTCTTCGGCAATAAGTCCTTCTTCCACAGCCTTCTTAAGCGACAGGTATTCGTTGCCACAGGTCAGGTCGCAGCCGGCCTTCACCGCCATGGCCGACGCCTGGTAGGCCGAATCCACGATCCGGTGGCCCGTGTAGATATCCCATATCGCACCGCAGTCCGAAACGATATATCCCTTGAATCCCCAGGCATCCCTGAGGATGTCGTTCAGCAGGCGGGGGCTGGCGCAGCACGCTTCGTCCTGGGTCCGGTTATAGGCGCACATCACCGACCAGGCTCCTGCTTCCCGGATACATGCTTCGAACGCCGGAAGGTAGGTCTCATACAGGTCGCGGTCGTCAACGACGGCGTTGAAACGGTGCCGTGACGACTCCGGTCCGCTGTGCACCGCGAAGTGCTTTGGAGTGGAGATGGTCTTGAAATAGCGGGGATCATCTCCCTGCAGCCCTTTGACAAAGGCGACGGCGATGCGCGAGGTCAGGAACGGGTCTTCTCCGTAGGTTTCCTGTCCCCTTCCCCACCGCGGATCGCGGAAAATGTTGATGTTCGGCGACCAGAAGGTCAGTCCCTGGTAAATGCTCCGTTCGTTGTTCCTGACGTGCTCGTGGTGCTTGGCCCTTGCCTCGGTGGAAATGACCTCAGCCTCCTTCAGGATCAGGTCGGGATTCCAGGTGGCGGCCATACCGATGGCCTGCGGGAACACGGTGGCGATATCATCGCGGCCCACGCCGTGAAGGCATTCGTTCCACCAGTTATAGGCGGGAATCCCCAGCCGTTCAATGGCGGGAGCATTGTTTTGCATCTGAGCGGCCTTCTCCTCCAGGGTCAGCCTGGAAACAATGTCCCCGGCCCGTTCTTCTGCAGAAAGAGAAGGGTCCAGGAACGGGTACCAAGCTTTTTCCCTGCACCCAAAGGGTAAAAGCAGAAACAGCGCAACCGTCAGCATCAGAAAAAACGCGTTATTCTTCATTTTCCTCCTGTATATTTGTTTGGAATCCAGATTCATTGCAACCAGGTTGCCCAGCAGGTAAAGATCATCCCCGCGGCCGGGGGCAATCTCCTCTTCCACCATGGCCCTTAAGGTCCTCAGGCATCCGTGTATGTCACCGATGATGTAGCGCATGGAAGATCAAAAAGCAAAGAGCAAAGTGCAAATTTCAAAAATATTTTCAGGAGTGTCAGGTCTGTTGGATGATTTCCGGTGCATAATGTGCTGATCTGATTACCAGCCAAAGGTAAAAAATCCGTCGATTATTCTGCTTCCTCGTTGAATATCTTGAAGCAGCATTAATTCTGTTAAGTGGTTAAGGTAAGGATGCCGGATACCTTCTTTCCCGAGTCGGGGAAGCTTTTCCCGGCGAACGCCGGGAGATGGGAGGGGGCGGGAAGGAATGACCATTGCCGGTTACCCAGATAGAAGGTGAGGTGAAAGGAGAAGGAGAGGGAGAGGGAGGAAAGGAAATACGATATTTCAATCCTTATCGTATATGTGTGTATGTCGCAATGGTAACCGGCAGTCATTTTTTAACGATCTTTCTTGCTTTTCCTTTATAGATTTCCTATATTTACCGCCTTGCTTAAATTCCTATCACCATGACAAAACGATTGACCTTATTCCTGGCAACAGGATCCATCATCATTACAGCAGGTCTTCTGATGATCTTCCGGTCCCCTGAGCCGTTGACCTCTTCCGTGCAGTCGCCTTCGATCGTGCACACCAGGAAAATGTCCAAAAGCGCCTTAATGCCTTTGATGGCAGAGTACCAGTTCCAAAAGCTGAGAGATCCTGCAACGGACCGTATCCCTCCCAACATCCGGTCACGTGAGCTTTCCTTTGCCTCCCGGCTGCCTGTGGCCGCAACGAGCCGGGAACAGGACTGGATCTGGCGGGGACCCAACAACATCGGCGGCAGGATGCTGTGCATTGCCCTCGACGTAGATGATGAGAGCCACCTGCTGGCAGGCAGCGCCTCCGGTGGCATGTGGCATTCCACCGACGCGGGACAGTCCTGGAAAAAAACAACCTCCCCCGACGCGGAGCAGAGCGCCACGTGCATCGTACAGGACCGCAGGGCAGGAAAGCACCATATCTGGTACTACGGCACCGGCGAACTGCTTAGCACCACCAACCGCAACATCAGCACCAACGTGCGGACGGTCGGTATCGGTAACGGTATCTTCAAATCAACCGATAACGGTGCGTCCTGGGTGCCACTGGCTTCAACACAGGGTGGCTCCCCGGAAGTCCTTAACGAGATCTTCCAGGGTGTCTGGAGGATCGCCACGGACCCGGTCAGCACCGATAAAGACATTGTCTATGCAGCCTGCTACGGGGCCATCATGCGGTCGGAAAACGGAGGCGCCACCTGGCAGGTGGTCCTGGGCGACCTTCCCAACAAATCGTTCTGTACCGACATCGCCATCACCTCTGACGGGATCCTCTACGCCCTGCTGAGCGGCTACGGCTGGGGAGTCGAACCGCCCGACAAAGCCGGCATCTGGCGATCCGCCAACGGCATATCCTGGACAAACATCACTCCCACCGGGTTCCCGGCGGATAACCGTGTTTCACGGCTGGCCCTGGCCCCTTCCAACAACAACGTGATGTACGTCTTTACCGAATCACAGTCTACGGACATGGCGCCCTTTAACGGCTACGCCAATACGGTCAACACGTTCTGGAAGATGACCTGGGATGCGGAAGCCGATACGGCCATCTGGGAAGACCGCACCCCCGGCATGAAAGGTGCAGGCAACGGCGACATCAACAGCTTCCCGAATTCGTTCGTGGTCTATGGCGGATATACGTTCACCATGGGCGTAAAGCCTGACAATGAGAATGTCGTATTCATCGGGGGGCTGAATGTCTACCGCTCTGAGAATGGTTTCGCCGACAGCCTTCAAACCACCTACATCGGCGGGTATCCTTTCGATATGGATTCACTGCACGGCCTACACCCCGACGAGCATGGCATTGCCTTCCTGCACTCGGATCCCAGCGTGATGTTCCTGGCCAACGATGGGGGCATCTATGTCACACAGGACTGCATGGCCGACAGTATGGACAACAGCTGGACCAGGCTTAATTACAAGCTGACGACCACCCAGTTCTACTCCGTTGCGATCGATCACGGAGCGGCCAATGACGACTGGATCCTTGGAGGGCTGCAAGACAATAACTGGTACTATTCCGTCACGGAGGATCCTTCGGAACTCTGGTTCGATATCGATATCTGCTACGACGGCTTCGCCACCTGTGTGGCGGATGACTGGGAATACTGCGTGATCTCGGCCTATAGCGGAAATATCTGGACATCACAGTTCGATGATGACATGCATACGAAAAATATCTTCTACCAGCTCCCCGATACGCTGCTGGCCTATTATGATCCGGTGATGGGCTCGAACTCCCTCTTCCCGTTCTACCAGAATTTCGCGCTGGATCCCAATACCAACGAAATATTCTACCTGCCGACGGTCACCAGCATCTGGCGAAAGGACGACATGAAAGCGGCCTCTTATGACACCAGTCTGCGGAACGTCGGCTGGACCCATCTGAGCAACGTAGACATCGGTCAGGCAAGCGACATCAGCTATATTGCTGTCTCCACCAGCCCGCCCAACCGATTGTACTACGGTACCAGCCTGGGAAAATTGTTCCGCTTGGATGATGCCCACACGGGCAATCCCGTGCCTGTGGATATCACCGGTGATGATTTTCCGCCCAACGCCTTTTTGGCTTTCATCGATATTGATCCCGAAGATGCCGACCACGCGATGGTAGTGTTTTCCAACTATGGAGTTCAAAGCCTGTTTCATACAACCGACGGGGGAGCCACCTGGACCGCTGTGGGAGGCAACCTGGAAGAACATCCGGACGGTTCCGGCTCGGGGCCATCCGTGCGCTGCTCGAAGAAAGTGGTGCGCGACGGCCAGGATGCCGTCTTCGTCGGCACGTCGGTCGGACTGTACTCCACCAATGAGCTGAAAGGGGATTCGACGATCTGGGTGAAGGAAGGAGCATCCTCCATTGGAAACGTGATCGTCGACATGATCGACTCCCGCTCCAGCGACGGATTCATGGCCGTTGGAACGCACGGCAACGGAGTGTACAGCAAGCATTTTGAGCCCACTGCCGGCATCGGTGTACCAATCCTGAAATCATCGCTGACACTGGTCAGGATCTTCCCAAATCCGGCACATGGAACAGCCCAGGTAGAGATATCCTGTGAAACTTCGCAAGCACTTGAGATCCATCTTTATAATTCCGGGGGAAAACTGATGGTTGTCCTCTTCCGTGACCGCATCTCTCCGGGAACACATACGATCCCGGTGGATTTGAATGAAGTCCCCGCTGGCCTTTACCATCTTTGTCTGCTTCCATCTGAAGGAAAAATTGTAAAAAAGATACTGGTGTTGTGAGGATTGTAATAAAACCTTTATTGGCCGCTCATTCTGGTTTAGGGGTTAGGGTCAAGAGGCCGGTTTTGTCTAGGGGTAAAGGTAAGGTGTTTCTTAGTAAACCACACCCTACTTAACCCCTGAACCAAACCGGCATCCTAAACTTAACCCCTAAACCATAATCAAAGGATTTTCATCGTTTAATTTCTTCAGATCGTCCAGACTGTGACACGATAGCACAGTATCAGGTCGGCAGCCTGGAAAGGGTTGTCTGGGAGTTACTTTTTGTAACTTTTATTGGGACGAATGTACAGCGTCATTTTGGCATAATCAAAGATCAGGTTGAACTGTTTCAGCAGACCGGCTGCCAAAACCGCGTCGGCGCCTGTTTGTTTGGAACGAGCCTCGGCTGGGACGAAGGCCGCTTCCAGGTCATAGCTCTCATAAGGACCGATGATCACACGGCTGACGTTTCCCTTCTTCCCATAGATATCTCCGCTGAGTCCGCGGCCCAGGTAAACTTCCCGTATTTCTTCAGGAAGGGTGAACTTTTGCTCCGGCCTTGTCAGCAGCTCCAGGGTTTCAGAAGATGCATAGTCTATGTAGCAGTCTAACAAGACCGGTTCCTCATCCATAACGGATATCCCAACCTTAACACAGGGGATGTTGTTCTCGTTGAAAACAAGTGGGATGGCGGTCCAGAAGCCCTCCTCCGGCCGGAACGAATCCGGATCGTGCAGTGTTATAGTAGAGTCGTCGTAATTGATCTCTACAGCAAAATGTCCAAGCAGTGAATTGCCGGTAACCCCGTCTGAGGGGAATCCCCTGAATGCATCGGTCTGAAGCACCACGAAACGCTGGTCATTGAATTCAACACCCCCGATCGAGAAACTCATCGAGTCGGAAAAGATCGCCGAGGGAGCGCTGCCCTGTCCTGCCCCTCCGACGTTGGCCCCGACCGGATTGACCAGATCGATCGAATCGCGGATATCCGGATTATAGATCAGCAGCCCGTCCCATCCCATACCACTGTCGAGGATGATCCGCAGCGGCCGTGACAGGCCAACATCCACAGGCAGGATCGTTTTATTGTAGTGTACGGTAAAGGGAAAAGACGTTTGTCCGTAGGAGCCGGCTGTGAAAATAAGCATTACTAAAAGAGAGGCTGTTGTGCGTTTCATGGGAAATATATTTTCAGATTGAGGACTCTAAATATAGTTCATTCTGGAATGAAAAGCCGGTAACATTCACGATTTTTCAACACGCTCTCCGATCTTAAGATCCCGAAATATAAAAAAGTCACAATATACGCTTGTTTTTGATTTTCCTCCTTATATTTGACCAACCCAAAGCAGCCACCTCACCCATCGTCAGAGGGCTTCACTGCCGGCTTTTTCAGGGGCAGCGGATCGGATCCGGAGGAATACGTCAACTTCCTTTCGAAAAGTCAGATTGTTGTTTAGTCTGATTTTCTGCAAAAAGTCTATATCCATTTTAAATCTCTGTAACCATGAAACCAATGGTCAAACGGTACATCAGTGACCTTTACAGCCAGTTCCACTATTACGCCGCATGGCTGCCGACATCAAAGGTAGAGGTCGGTTCGATCGGTACGTTCACTGGCTGGGAATTCGAGCGGTTGTCGCATCTGCGCAACGAAGGCATTGACTTCGAGATCCAGGAAGACACCAACCTGACCGATCTGGACTACAGTTCGGAAGGTGCGGTGACCATCAGTCCCAAGGTTTCGGGCAAGGCCCCGGTGGCAGGCAGCGTGCTAAGCGAGGCGGATGCCGGTTTCACGGTGGATTTCTCGCGGAAGCATGCGATCGTATTCCGCGCAAAGGGAGTGGTGTCTTCCAGCATCAAGGATCAGATCAAGCTGGGACGGGAGATCAAGAAAAAGTACGAGGAAGGCAAGTGGAGCAAGAAATGGGTGGTGATCACTGAGCTGGTGAGGGCCGACAGTGCCACGATCCTGATCTCAGGTGCCACAAGCAGCAGGGTGGAGCTCAAGGCCACGGCCAACGTTGGTGCTGCCCGGCTCGATATTGCGGATGCATCCCTTGCGCTGAACGTAGCATTTGAAAAGAATATCGAGACGAAGTTCGTTGCCGAAAAGGGGCTTACGCCGTTGTTCAAGGTAAGGAGAGGGAGGGTAAGATGAACAGCGATCCGGTTATTGAGATCTTTTCCGGCACCTCCTGGGAGGCTGAGGTGGTGAAGAGTCTTTTGTCGGATGCAAGGATCCCGTCGTTTTTAAAAAATGATGTACTGGGTAATTATCTGCTTGATCCCATCATGGCCGGCGGGGTCAAGGTGATGATCCTGGAGTCGGACCGTGAAGCGGCGGAAGAGGTTGTCCAGTGGTATTATGATAGAATGCAGAATGGAAGTGATGAATGACGAACAGAGGAGTGTTGAGTTTTGAATTTTGAAGTCAATCCGTGGTATCTGGGATGAAAAATGGCGATTTCACCCTCAATGTCCCCGGCCTTCCATTTCTTCCATCCGTCTTCCACCACCTGCCAGACTTCCAGCTGTGTTTTTTATCCATTCCTGGACAAAAATGTGAGTTGCCATAAGGGTCATAACGGCCACCAGTGTTGGTTTAACGAGTTTCTTCATGGTCCTGTTTTTATTGATTAATAATAGAAGATATTGATAACGAAACAAATATAGCGAAATATTGATTATATTTAAGCGGGTTTAACCGATTATCACATACTATCATGAAAAACATCATCCTCCTCATCATCGTCATTCTCTTCTGTTCTGCAGGTTTAGCCGGACAGGACCGGTTCCCCATCCGCCAGTTGACCTCCGATCCTGCTCAGGAGGGTTTTGCCACCTGGTCGCCCGACGGAACGAAAATGGCCTTCACCAGTACCCGGTCGGGCAGCTTTGACATCTGGGTGACGGACATCGA
This sequence comes from Bacteroidales bacterium, assembly GCA_035342335.1. Taxonomy (NCBI): domain Bacteria; kingdom Pseudomonadati; phylum Bacteroidota; class Bacteroidia; order Bacteroidales; species Bacteroidales bacterium. Next base: position 43,501 of record DAOQWY010000004.1, on the reverse strand, counting down.
CCGGAACAAACTCCGAAGCGATCTGGAACCAGCCCAAATAAATGGCGAGTCAATTACCCTGGGAACCTACAGGACCATCCATTCTAATATCCTCAACGAAGATCGCCTGTTATGGGTCCATCTTCCCAAAGAGTATGAAGATACCGGGCTGGCCTACCCGTTTTTGATTCTTCTGTATGTGGATCTTTATAACTACTTTACAGATGCTGTCAGTATTACTGAGAAACTGGGAGAAACTGGTGAGATCCCTCCTGTCATCATCGTTGGGGTAGCCAATACGAACAGGTATCGTGATCTTCTTCCGTATCCAACCCGGTGGGCTCCTGAGGGAGGCAAAGCCGGTGATTTCCTGCGGTTTCTTGAGGAGGAGTTGATTCCCTTTACAGATAGTAATTACAGGACCAAAGAATTCAGGATCCTGGCCGCACCCCAGGCATCAGCGGTCTTCAGTCTGTATTCGCTGATAAACAGACCACACCTTTTCGATGCCACAATAGCGCAGAATCCGTTCATGAACCCGGAGAACGCAGAAAAACTATATCCCCTGGCAGAGGAATTTTTCAGAACCGCAGGCACATTAAAGCATCTTCTCTATGTGGCATGTGAAAAGGATGATCGGCCTGAGGAACTGGAATATATGGAACGATTTACACAACTGCCCGGGGTGAAAACAACGGAAGGTTTTCGATTTGTTCTGGATATCCAGGAGCCCTCCGGTTATTTCATCCCTCCTTTACCCTTCAGGACTGCCCTGAGAGACCTTTTCCCGGGGTATAACCTGCCTGATGAATTCCAGGCGGACTCGCTTCAGGATATTCTTGATTACTACCACGAGCGCTCGGCAGCCTATGGCTTTGCGGTTGATCCCCCTGAACACATGCTTACATTTGAAGGGGATGAATTAATTCAGAGGGGCAAAACGCAGGAAGCTATGGATGTTTTTACGTATCAGCTAAGCCTGTATCCAAAATCACTGAATGCCCTTTTTCGGCTTGGCGAAACCTGCCGGGGACTGGGAGATTATAAGACGGCCCGGGATTACTACAGGAAATTCCTTGATATACGTTCGACAGATGCTGCACGAATCCAGCAACGCATTACGGAAATGGATTCACTGATCAAGGATCAATAATACGCTCTTACTGTCGTGCCTATGGCACTACCATACTTTAACGGCTACACCGTATTTCTTATCTCATCCTTCCTCTCGCCAATCTCCCTCTCCTTCCACCTCTACTTCTACTTCGCTAATCGTTGATGGCTATTCATCATCCTCCTCATCCTCCACCGACACATCTCCCAGGCAAAGCCACTTGCCTCCTTCCTTCACATAAAATTCTGTATACTTTCCCTGCCCCTTATGCTGCTTCTTCTGATCCCCCGTCGTGTAAGTCACAGAATACTGATAATAATAATGGACAACGGCTGCGTTTTCCGTGACGGCGATCCGCGCAGGATTGATCCAGTATCCGTCTTGTGTTGATTTTTCTTTCATCGACCTGAACCATTGCACTACGGCATCCTTGTTCATGGGCAAGGGAGATTCGGAATCCCACCCCTGGAACTTTGGATGCAGTGCTGCAACCATACCTTCAGGATCACCGGCTTTCCATTTCATCCAACTGTTCTCCACCACCTGCCAGACTTCCTTTTGTTCCTTCGTCCATTCCTGGGCGAAGACCGACGTCGTAATGATGGCCATCATGGCCAACAGTAACAGCTTAAGCAGCGTTTTCATGGGATTGTTTGATTTAGGTTAATAATTGAAGTTACTGAAAACGAAACAAATATAGTGAATTGTGGAGGGAAAAGCAAATTGTTTTTTGTTCAGGGGTTAGGGTGAAGAGGCCGGTTTGGTCCAGAGGTTAAGATGAGGGTTATGTACACTAAACCTGACCTTTCAACCAAACTGGCTTCTTAACCTTGACCCCTGAACCAGCTCTTAAAAGGATTTACGAACAAAGGAGTGCTGATTTTTGATTTTTGAAGTTTATTTGCGAAATTGCAAGGCAGTAGGCGGCCTGTCCTGATGAGCGCAGCAAGATCAGGATCAGCGGTCGGCAGGAGGCGGGAGGGGATCCTGGAATTTGGATTTTTTAATATTGTCTTATGAAACACTTCTTTCAGCTCATCATTCAGCTGCTCACAGCAATCCTCTTACTGTCTGGCTGCAACCAGGCGCCAAAAAACGACCGGCAGGAAACCAGTGATAGAAACGACACAATCCTGAAGGTGTTCGCCATTTTCCCCTTGTCGGTTGAAGAACCATGGACCGGCGTTGTTCACCGTGCCCTTCTGGATGCGCAGAAAAGATCAGGTATCCGCTATGATTTTGCACAAAATGTGGGTTACGACGACTTTGAATCCATTCTCCGAAGGCATTGTGCTGGAGGTTATGACCTGATCGTGGGTGATGCCTTCGGATCGGAACAGGTGGTCAGGGAAGTGGCGGATGATTTTCCGGATACCCCGTTCTTTTTTGGGTCAGGCATGGGGCCTAACGGTAAAAACCTGTCCATCTTCGACAACCTCATCCACGAGCCTGCCTGGCTTGCCGGGATGGCAGCCGGCAGCATCACTCAAAAAAACAGGATCGGGATCGTAGCGGCAAAATCTATTCCGGAGGTCAACCGGCTGAACAATGCATTCATTTCCGGAGCAAGGGAAATGAACCGGCAAGTGAAATTTGAGATCACCTACACGGATGAGTTCTATTACCCTCCCGGGGCGGATTCGGCGGCGGAACAACTCATTCAGCAGGGCGCCGACGTAATCTTTGCCGAACGGAAAGGGGCAGAGATAGCCTGCTCGCGACATGACATCCCCGTCATTGGCAATATGGATGATCCACAGGGACAGTTCCGGCTCGTCTTCGTCACCAACCTGAGATGGAACCTGACACCCGCTGTCGGCCACCTCCTGGGCAAGATACGGAGGGGTACGTATACCTCAGAAGACTACAGACCCTGGTCAACCATGGCCCGGGGAGGGGCCTCGATCGACAGGGTCAACGGCTCATTCAAAGGTCTCTCCGCTGAGATTCTGCTGAAAATCGACGAACGACGTAATCAGATCATCAGCGGAACGTTTACCGTACCTATCGTTGAATCGGTTCCCGAATTATGAATCTGCTTTTCGTCCCGGGCAAGACTATCCGCGAACCGGTCGCCTGGGGTGGACCCATCGTGATGAACACCCGCGAAGAGGTACAGCAGGCATTCAGGGAATACGAAGAGGGGACGTTCTTAAGGTAAATGATTCAGGGAATTCCTCGCCCGTAAATAAAATCACCGTACTTTTGTGACCTAAAATTTTTCAGGAAATGAAAAAATCCATTCCTTTTCTTATATGCCTTTTCTTTACGCTTCAACTCCTTGCGGGTGATCTTGTCAAAATCCGGATCAAGGATGCGGCGGAAATGAAACAACATCTGAAGGATGCCAACCTGACGGTCCATTATGTCTCGGATCACTTCATTATCGCCACGGCAAACCTGACACCTGCCTGTAGTTATGAGACCCTTTCTCCGGGTGCCTGGTCAGATCCGTCTGAATACTTTCTGGCATGGTTCAAGCAGGAGGACGCAGAAAATTATTTGGCTGGAATATCGCCCTTTGCTGATGTCTTGCATAAAGACACCGATCACCTTATCTTAAAGGTTCAGCCTCAAAATGTAAAATATTTATTCCCTGCAATCCATAACGGCCTGGTCAGAATTAACAACCGCCCCGTCAGACTTCCTCAGTCCAGGTTCACTTTTCAACAATCAAGACTGGAATCAGATCCTCTCATAAACGATTTGCTCAGCCAGGTGAACCAGGATTCACTTCTCGCCACGATTCAGCACTTACAGGATTACGGGACCAGGAATGCGTTTTCATCCCAGGCTGTTCAGGCCCAGAACTGGATCAGATCAAAATTTGAAAGTTACGACCTTCAGACCGAACTGATGGATTTTTACATGCCGGGAGGATCCGCAAGCGATAATGTCATTGCCACATTGACCGGGACGGCTTATCCCGCCGAATATGTCATGCTGGGTGGACATTACGACTCTCGTGTGTGGTCAGGTCAGGCACCCGGTGCCGATGACAATGCCTCCGGAACGGCAGCTGTACTCGAAATCGCACGCCTGCTAAGCCAGTACGATTTTAAACGCACCATCATCTTCTGTGCATGGTCAGGTGAAGAATACGGATTGTATGGCAGCGAGGCCTATGCCGCCATGGCTGAAGAGGAGGAAATGAATATCCTGGGATACTTTAACCAAGATATGAACGGATACCTGGAGCCCGGTGACGAGATGCATACTGATGTCATGGCCCCTGAATCGGCACAGGAACTGAAAACGTTTTACTTCAATGTCTGTGAATTATACCTGCCCGATTTTCACGTTTACAATGGCTCGCTGTTAGGTGGCGACAGTGACCATTCATCGTTCAACGACCACGGAATCATGGGAATCTTCCCGTTTGAGGACAGCCAGGATTACAGCCCTTACATCCATTCATCCAGCGACCTGATCGGACCCAGCGTAAACAATATGGAGCAGTCGGTAGTGTTTACGCAATCGATCCTGGCATCGGTGATGACAATGGCCGATATGCAGAAAGTCCCGAATGACCTGATTGCCATACCCTCCGACCAAGCGGTATCACTTACCTGGACAGAAGTCGTGGAGGCTTCCTCCTATAATATCTATAAAAACGATTCCCAAACACCTTTTGTCAATATCACCGGCACGACCTTTACGGATACGGCTGTCGAAAACGGCACAGCCTATACCTATTTCATCACGGCTATCTACTCAGAGACCGGAGAAGAATCCGAGCCGTCAAACACCGTGACCGTGATTCCGATGCCTCCCATCACCGCCCCTTTCCTGGATGATTTTGAAACCAGTGCACCTTACTGGACCCTGGGAGGTACCTGGGGCCTGAAAGAGGGTGAATTCCACTCAGCCACCCATTCGCTGACCGACAGCCCGGCAGGATTATATTCAAACAACATCAATACATCAGTGATCCTTCAGAGCATAAACATGACTGGCGTCACAGGTGGCACGATCGGTTTCTGGGCAAAACATTCCCTGGAGGCAAACCGTGACTTTGTTTTCCTTGAAGTGACCACCAACGGTACCGATTGGACTGAACTCGCTCAGTTCACAGGTGAACAGCCTGCCTGGCAATACCAGGAATTTTCAGTTGATCCATTCCTGGACAACCCTGGCGTTACCTTCCGCTTCCGTATTCAAACTGACATCACCATTCCAAGGGATGGCATCTACATTGACGATCTTCAGATCGATATCTGGGGAGTCGGAATGAATGAGGTAACAGAGAATCTCCCGGATCTTCACATTTTTCCGAATCCTTCCAGTCAGGTAGTCACCATTGGATTTACCATGGAGAAAGCTTCACAGGTCCGGATCGATGTCATGAACCTGGAGGGAAAAAACGTGAAGACGCTTGTGAACGCCAAACTTCAGGCTGGTTATCAAGCCTTTGCCTGGGATGGGTTGGATCAGTTGTCTTGCGGGGTTGAACCAGGAGTATATTCCATCCGTTTATCTTTTGAGAATAAGGTAGTGACAAAAAAGATCGTGAGATTGTCAGGGCGATGATCATCCCTTACAGGCTGACCGCAACTTCCAGTGTTATGTTTCTTGGGGGCTGTATGTCTCCGGGACGGCCCATAGATTCCCGGTTGAACAGGTTCTTGAGATGCAGTGCCGCACGAATATGGGTATTGATCTGATAGGCAAAGCGTGCATCGAAGATGACAGATCCTTTGTCATGTTCCTGCCTGTATTGTTTCAAACCCTTAAAAATTTCACGGCCCAGGATTTTTTCCTCAAAAGCCTCATCAATCCGTTCCATGTGACTGGTGTAAATCATGCTGAAACCGGCAGAGAATGCCTTGTAGTCCCATTGCACATCCCCTTTCACTTCGTGGCGAAACCGGTACTTAAGGATATTGTTTTCAAGGGTATCGGCTGATTTGTCAACCGGATCCATGTACGTATAACCGGCAAAAAAACGGACGGGCTGTTTCAAGAACTTCCCTGATCCGCTGATCATCACGTCGAACCCTGCAATGCGTGCCTGCCCGATGTTCAGTGATTTGAACCCAAGGTCATCCAGTGTGGGAATGGTCGCACTATCCGGCACATAAACCCCAAAGGTGAACTCCATCATATCCCTGTACTCCATCCAGAAGGCGGCCGCATCCAGATAACCCAGCCAGCTGCCAGCCTGAAGCCCCTGCCTGATGCCCAGCTCTGTGCTCCAGCCGGTTTCAGGCTGAAGGTCAGGGTTCGGGAAAATATTCAGCGAGCCCAGGCTGGTGGCTGTGTATTTTTCAGCAATGGACGGGTAACGGAAACCCTGCCCGAATGAGGCCCGGACATAGGTAAAGGCTCCTGCCTGGTAATTCAGGCCTGCGCGGATGACCGGCTGGGATTCATCATCTGTCCGGTCAAGGGTGTAATGTTCCCACCGTATTCCCAGTGAGGCCGATAACCGTTCCAGGAATTTCTTATCCAACTGCGAAAATAGCGCAAAATTTGAGCTGTGGTGATCTCCGTATAATTCGGCGTCAGTTTTGGCATACGAACCTGCTGTTCCAATGGTCCAGTACCATTTCCTGATAAATTCCCGGTGAAACTGATACTCCCCGTAATACAGATCAGAACCATTGTTCTTATCCTGATCCTCCCCGTCGAACCGGTTGTAGGTCCTGTAAAACCTCGTCCTCAGGCTGTGCTTGTTGCCTTTGGTGTCGAAGTAGCTGGCATAGGGATCCACATTGACGCGGAATCCCCTGGTAGGCGAAACAGCCTCGGGCATCTGGAGGAATGCCCCCGAGTCGGCATCCATCCAGATCAGGAAATCAGAGGAGTGTGATTCCTGCATATTGACATTCACCCCGTATGAAAATCCCTCAACCTGTACAGGGCGGTGACGGATCCCAAAATTGATCCGGAACCTTTCTTCGTAATCCTCCTGCCGGTACCCCTGGTCACCATAGGCATTGGCGCCCGCCACGAAATCAACATTACCAAATCTCTGCAGATGGACAAAACTGGCACCGGAAAACATGGGATTGGAATCCCACCACCACGCCATATCCTTGTTCGACGGCCTGCAATAGAGCCCGCTGAAAACCGAAAGCCTTGTGGATGGTGCTTCTCCGGGCTGGGCCGTATGAAGGTTGATGACCCCGTTGAGGGCCGAGGATCCGTAAAGCGAGGAAGAAGCTCCCTTTAAGATCTCAACATTGCCAATGTTCTCCACAGGCAAAAAACTCCATTTCACCTCATTCACATCCGCCGTGAGCATGGGCAGGTCATCCAGCAGCACCATCACCCTGCTGCCTGCACCGTAGCTGTAACCGCTTCCTCCCCGGATGTTGGCCTGTCCGTCGAGGACATCCACACCAGGCATCTGGCTGATGACCGACTCCATATTGACCGTATTGGTCTGCTGAATGTAATCCGGCTTGATGACCTGCATGGACACTGTGACATCGGAAAGCCTCTGCTTGAATTTCCCGGCAGAAACCACTGCCGTACCCAGCTCAATGATACGGGGCTCCAGCTGAATGTCCAGTGTGAGAGTTTCATCCTTTAGGAGGCGGACTTCCCTGGTCACGGAAAGATACCCGATATAACTGAAGGTCAATTGATGGAACCCGCTTTCAAGGGCTAAACGGTACTCACCATCAATGCCGGTGGATACGCCCATGGTACTGTCAGCAACAACATTCACCCCGACCAGGGATTCACCTGTGGCAGCATCGGTTATCCTTCCTTTAATGAAGGCCTGCTGGCTGAAGCCCGGCCCGTTGATCACCAGAAAAACCGGCAGCAGGAAGAGGTGTGACAGATGTCGGATCATACAGGGCGCCTAATCTGTTTTGATCAGTCGCGATGCAATTGAAGTAACGCCATTGGATACCTTCAGGATATAGATTCCACGGTCCAGCCGGCGGCCATCAAAATCGAAATAGTTAGCCCCGTGAATGGCGGTCAGGTTTTCCGAATAGCGGATCTGGCCTACCAGGTCATAGACCTCCAGTTTCACCACGCCCGGATCATTTATCCCGACGCCGATCCTTGTACTGCCGGAAAAGGGATTGGGCTCAGGAGGAAGAAGGATCATGGCCTTTGTGGCAGTTTCATCAATGGAATTCGGGTCCCACTTCACGCTGATCAGAAGGGAAGTAGAATCGGTGACCGTTGCCACCCGTATAGGTGGAAACGCCGGAAATAGCTTTGCATAAACATCCACCGTGATGCGAAGGGGATGATCGCCAGCAACCGCAGGGGTTCCCTCGAGCAGGACACAATAATAGGTTCCCACCGTGAATTCATTGGTTTCCACATTGGATAGCCAGGTAAAACCCTCCGGCAGTCCTGTTACTTCCACCAGGGTAATGTGATCCAGAACGATCGTATCACCGTTGTAAGGATAACCCGGAGGGGCAAGAATGGTGAAAGCCTGGCTGTAAAGCTGTCCTGCAACGGCTTCCGGCAGGTTGTCGGGACAGACCTGTCCGTTTTGTTCAGGGTCGGGGCAGGTGGTGGCATCACCGGGAGTACACTGCGCCCATGAAACCGTTGAAAATAAACCTGTTAAGAGTAAGAATAAAAGAACGGGTAACTTTTTCCTCATATATCAAGATTTAAAGTTCCCACAAATATAGTCAATCTCTCCTAAAATCGTACTTCACACTTCCTCTCTTCTCTCTCCTCTCTCCTCTCTCCTTTCTCCTCTTATAAAGAAACGTCTATCCACACCAAAAAATGATCCGACGAAACCCGGTCCTTCACCAGGTAATACAGCGAGTCCGTTGTCTCCGGCCAGAAAACTCCACTCTGCCGCACCTTCATCCCGGAGGAGGGCAGGATATAATCGATACGCAATCCCCATACGGAGGTATCATGCCAGGGGTTTCCAAGATTATCCGGGTTTTTGCGTGGATTTTTCTGTGCATTCTCATAGCTACCCTTACTGGAAGGAACAAATTGTTCCATGGCTGCCAGATGATGGAGGGAAGGGTGCATCAGTAATTGCCGGATCGCGTGGTTATAGCTGTCGCCATCGGCAGGGTCGGCATTCATGTCGCCCATGATCACAAAAGGTGTATGCCCGGGCAATCCTCCGAATATGCGCCTGTCATCATAGATGTATTCCTGTCTCTGGCCGGGTGTGACATAATCGGCAAAGAACCGGATCTCATCGTGGTTGCGTTTCCCGTTCCGGTCCTCCTTCCCGTCAAAGGCAGGCGGGGTGGGATGGGCCACCAGCAGATGCAGGGTTCCCTGCGGAAGGATCACCGGCACATCCACGTGGTTTTTGGATGAAAGACGGAAGATCTCCCAGGCATCCGGTGAATAATAATTCTTCCCGGTGGACGGGTCAACGGGTATGTTAGCTCCGGGCATGTCTTTCCAGAGAAAATGCTGGAAGGTTCGGATACCGTCAGTATCCAGCGGAAAAGCAGAAAGGATGGCAAAAGCATACTGACCGGGGAACCTTCCATAGCCAAAAGCATCCCCGGGACCGGTGATCAGCGTATCACCGTCCAGGTCCAGCAGGGTCGGGATTCCCGTGTTGGACGGGGCTACATAAAAATAGGGATAGGAAATGGGTTCACGGCCGTGCTGGCTGATGCCAAGGTAATTTTTTTGAAACAGGCCAAGTGCCACTCCATGCGGATCGTAGTCAAACTCCAGCAGGGCCAGTATCTGCGGGCGGGTGATCTGGATGATCTCGGCTACGCAGCGCGCCTGCTGATCGGTGGTATCGGCCAGAGCCCGCTGAAGTTCACCTTCTTCATTCCTGAATAGGGCAGCATTGTAGGTAGCCAGCCGGATGGAGGGGGAGGCAGATTTCTCTTTCATTGGCTGACAGGATAATAAAATGATTATCAGTAATATACCGGATAGGAGTTTCGTTTTTACGTTCATTCGATGGATTTATGATCACTCAAACGACACGCAAATTACGAAAAAAATAGCATACAAATTTTTCTAACCACCGAGGAGCACCTCAATCCTTTACGCAGCGGACGTAGACTCCACTTACTAATGCGGCATAAGGACGGTAGATTCCACTCTCCTCGTATCTTATGGATCGGCCCCACACATCAGATGCACCATATGGTGTCGAAGTCGCAAAGACGGCACTTATGGACTCTTCCATAAATTTCCCGTTATCCCAGGATGAGCGCCAACCTCCTGGAAGGGCTGAGAATCCGAATTTATCGGTAGCGCCTGAATTAGGTTGGTTCCAGTCACTTGTTGTTGACTTCAGGTTACCCCCTGCATCAAAACCGCGATAAGCGTAATTATCCCATTGAGGATCGTCAACAGGATACTGGCTATCAACTGTACCTTCCAGGATTTTCCATTCCGCATCACTGGGGATATGCCACCCCGCGGGTGCAAGGTTGCGCTCGTCCATTGCGGCATAAGCATTATAGATCACTCCGTATTTTCCAGTCTTTGCTATGCAGTAAGCACCGATGGTGCATTGCATCCATTCCTGGTTGCTGTAAGCGTCGTTGGAAATGTAGTGGATTGACGACCCGTCCCTGTAATGTGTCACCCTGAGATTTTCCGCCATCCACACCTGGTCGCCGATGATGACGGTATGATACACATTGCCATCAATGTCAGTCACAGTGGGTGGTGTCGTAAACGTCACCTCATTGCCATAACTTGTCCCCTCACTGTTGGTGGCATAGGTCCGTACGTAATAGGTGGTGTTTGCCGCCAGCCCTGTAATACTACTTACAAAGATGCCAGTGTCGGCGCCGTCGCTGGTCTTGCTGTTCATGATGGAGGGTGAGGTGGCGGTGCACCAGCACACGCCACGTGCAGTCACCGCGAAGCCACCTTCATCCGAAACAGCACCTCCACAGGATGCCGTTTCATCGGTGATCCTGGTCACCGCAGAGGTGGTCAGTCCTGTGGGAGTTTTCCCCTCTGTCCTAAACGTCACCTCGTTGCCATAACTGGTACCGTCAAGGTTGGTGGCATAGGTTCTGACATAGTAGTTAGTATTGGACGCAAGCCCGGTAAGGCTGCTTTTAAAGGTGCCGGTACCGGCGCCGTCGACGGTTGTATTGCATCCAATACACGGGAGATGAACGGTACTCCAGCACACGCCACGGGCTGTCACTGCAGAGCCACCTTCATCCGTAACTTCACCTCCGCAGGATGCCGTTTCAATGGTGATCCCGGTCACCGCGGAGGTTTTCAGGCCCTTGGGAGGGTTCAATTCTTCTTCTTCTTCTTCTTTGCAGGAGATGGTAAACATCATGGCGGCTCCCATCATAAGAATCAATGAAAGAAGCCAGATTCTGTCGGTCTTTTTCATGGTGCTTTGTATTAGGTTTGATAGTATTGATTTCAAGCTACAAGCTGCAAACTACAAGTTGCAGTTCATAGATTGCCGGTTGCCGATTAAAGTTACAATCCTGCAAAGCCAGGTATGAATCCAATGTACGAACGCCGGGGTTGGATGAAGGAACGCCGGGGTTGGGTGTACGAATGCGGAAAGCATTAGCCGGTAGCCAGTAGCCGGTAGCCAGTAGCCGGTAGCCAGTCGGCAGCGGAGCGAAGCGACGTCCCGACGAAAGTCGGGATCGGCAGGAGGCGGGAGGCGGTTAGCAGCCTTACTTATAAAATACTCTCTTCAAAAAATTCTTTAAATCTGAGGATACGCTTGCTGTTGTCCTTATTGAACAGCAGATGGTCAAAATCTTTGGTTTTGGCTTTCAGGTCTGTCATCTGAAGGCGCTTTTTAACCTCAGTCTTTAACTCAGCTGCATTTTTAATACCGATCCTCTTTGAAAGAAATTCATAATCAGGCTTTGTTTGACCCAGAAGAAACATCAGGTCGTAGAAATCACGCCCCTTTCCTCTTTCTAAAAGGGCTGTCGCTTTCATTGCACAAAGTACAGCAGCAGGAGGTACAGGAAATGGAAAGTAAAAGCCACAACCTTTGATATTCTTTATTTCGTGGGTATAGTTCACTCCCTGATCCTGAGCTTCAATTTTTATAAGGAACCTTTCATCTCTGTGCCCTGAAAGCCCCATGTCAAAAAGGAAACAAGGAAAATAAATATTTCTTCTGACGGCCTTCAGTTTCGGACCATTCTTATCCCTGGATTCTACTTTATATCCGTTTCTTTGGAGGAAATGCATGACATCATCACTCATCTGCATGAACTCCTCTTTACTTATCTCCTTACAGTCAAAATCCAGATCTTCTGAGAACCGTTCACTTCCCTTTACCAGGCGAAGGCTTGTACCACCGATGAATACAAGCTTTCGGATGTATGGTGTTGTGGACAGGTAGTCGAGAATTGACAATTGAATATATTCCTTCATCATACTTTTGCCAAGGAGTGCGTTATTCCTTATCTGCTCCGGGAAATAATTCTTTATCAGGTACAGATCTACCATATCGTTCTTATTAAAGGTTATATACTTTTCTTAGCATATCAACGCGATTGCTGAGTGCTTTGCTTCCTATACGGTCAGAGAATTCGGCCAATCTTTCTCTATGAAGATCATCCTCCATATATGATTCATCGAGACGGAGCTCTTCAAGGTCACGTTCTGAATTATAAAATGAATACAGGTAGAGCAGGTCTATTAATGCCTTTTCCGGTGTGGCGAACATAATCCGTCTGCCACCTTCAATCTCCCTCAGATCATATCCGAACATCATATCAGGTTTGATGGTTTTATATGAATATTCACCGAAATCATTGCTGAATGTTATTGTCTTTAACGTTGTCACGCTTGTTATCCCAGGTACGGTCTCGGGAATAATTCCGTAGAATGACAAAGCGAAATGCAATGATATGTAAGAGGGTTTGTATATTAAGTTGGCAAAATAGAGTGCAAATTCTGTTGATTCCCGGTATTCAGGGAAAGCATAATAACCCTGCCGAAGCCGGATGATGTAACCCTGCTTTACCCAGTGTACCAGATTGTTCCTGTTAAACTCAGGATAGGATGCATACAGCTGGTTCGTGTTAAAACATGCCAGGGATAGAAACCTGTTTCTGAATTCAATGAAATTCATTTTATTTCTATTATGCACCAAATATAGTGCATTATAGAAACAAAAACAAATATTTTTAATGCCTATAATTCTTTATGCCCCTGCGGGCAAGGATGGGATTCGAGTTAAGAATCGTTATTCACTCAGTTTCTCAAACATCCTCAGCAATTTATTCCGTTTCTGCGAAGCCACGCGTACTTTAAATTCATTGGTAAGAACGAACTACCCGCCGTCGCCCTTCCCAAACCGATCGATAGCCGAAAGCCGATTTTGAAGCGCGGGAAGCTGCCTTGCTTCCTTATCTTTACTATTTTGCCGGGTGACCGCTGACTGCTGACTGTTGACTGCTGATTGCCGACTACCTAACCTTCCATATACCGCTCATACTCCTGCATATCCCACTGCAGGTCCAGCTCCTCGAAAAGGGTTCTGGCCTTTAAAAGATACTCGCTGCTGCTCAGGCCCAGAAGACTGCTCCTGGTGGTGCCGGACTCGCGCAGGCATTTGCCGGCTTCAAAGTACGACCGGGAAAGTTCCAGGACAGCATTGTATTTCTGTCCGGCTTCGATGGAAAGAGTGAGATACCTAAAGGCGTTATGGTGTTTTTTCATCATCCTGTAAACCAGTGCTTTCAGGCGATAGGCCTCCACATATTCACTTCTCATTTTCTTTGATAACCGGATCAGATCATTGATTGCTCCAAGCGCTGCCCTGAACTTTTCTCTGGTTGGCTTATGCAATGCAATGCAGGATCTCAGCTCAGCCAGTTCGATTTGCGTCATAGCCATTACATAGGGCACATGGTAAACGGTCATGATCTTCCGGTCCGCGATGAGCTTTTCTGCCTCTGAAAGCGCTTTTTTCGCTTCTTGCATCTCATTTTTCACTGAATGGGCCAGTGATTTTGCGCACCAGATCACCAGCAGCATGGAAAAATGCCCGGTTTTACCAGTATACATGACGCCCTCGTTGGCATTCTCCAGTGTCAGATCCACCTTCCTGAACCTATAATACGCCCAGGTAGATAACCGGAACAACTGGGCTTTGGCATGGCTGTTATCAAACGACTCGGATATCTCTTCCAGTTTTTTGATCAGCTCTTTTACTCTGTTGTAACGACAATCTTCCTTCCGTCAACAATGTGGAAATTGGAGAAGTTCCGATCGGCCTCCACCCGGATGATCTCGTTCTGATTGACAATATGAATGTGATCGAAGGTCTTCAGCACAATCTTTTCCTTTTTGTTCAGATCCCTGAGATTTTCAGCGAGTACATTGAGTTGAAACTTGTCTTCCTGCCGGATCATGTCGCAGGCTTTGTTCACCGCCTGGGCAAGCTCATCCGGGTCGGGAGGTTTCAGCAGAAAATCCACTGCACTGACCTTGAAAGCCTTCAGTGCGTATTCGATATGGAGGGAAAGAAAAATGATCTTGAACATCGGGGATTCAAAGCGCCTCAGCAATTCGAAACCGCTGCCGTCAATCAGCCTGGTATCCAGGATCAGGAGATCTGGCTGGACGGAGTTGATCATCGGCACGGCTGCCTGGATGCTATCCACTACACCCAAAAAGGTCACATCGGGACAATAATCCGCAACAGTCCGGGTCACCACAGCAACGGCTTCCCGGTCGCCGGAAACCATAAGTGTCTTGACCATGGGAAATTTTGCGTGAATATATAAAAAGCATGGGATTCATCCTATAACTTTTTATATCTCTGTGTCCATAAAAAATCACACCCACACCCGATCCGGGGTTGAACGCAGTGCAATGAATGAGTCAGAACCTTCATTTCCAGTTTCAAGTCTGAATCCCTCAACCGAAAGATAAAAGGCCCATAATCTGAATAAAATGAACGGAAGTTATTCAACGTCTTCCGGAAGAGCGGTCCCAGGATTCCCCGCAGGTCATGACTGGCGTGCCTGCAGGACGATCTTGAATTTTATCTCCTCAGGAACGATGTAGCTGTTCTCACTGGCGACATAATCCTTTGACATACTGGTTATCCCCCATTTTATCCGATCAATGGAAAACATTTCAGATTCAGCGCGCAACAGATCGTCCTCCAAGAAAAGTTCACAATGAAAGCTAACCAGGTGAGTGGTGTCGGTTATTTTTAAACAGCCGGTTATGTAGGGCTTTCCGGGTTGAAAATTAAATGAATTGATGATCGTGAACAAGGCATAGGGATAATGCTGCGTATTGAAAAATTCTTCTGACCTGAGGATGTTCTCGAGGGTCAATCGCATCAATTCATAATCAATATCCGTATCGACAATACTATCCATTAATATACGAAATCTTCCGGTGAGGATTTCATTATCTTTTACTTTGATAATTCCATCTTTCAACAGCACATAACCCTTGTGGGATCCGCTATACCAGTATAATCTGCTTGATTCGGTTTCAACGGAATAGGTCTTGATGGATTCTGCCGTAGGTAAGGGTAGTTCCTCCGCCAGCGTATTAGCCGGAGGGTTCAGAAATAACAGCAAAAAACTCATTATCAAATAGATATTCATCACAGTGTACTGCTTGGTCATTCTTTAAACCAGCTCTTTCCTCTTATACCAGATCTTTCCTTTTAAAATAACGATTGCCCAGGAAGGCAAAGATCAAGCCCAATGCCAGAGGATACAACAACGCAAAAAGGATAAAACCATAACGGCTCACCGTATCAAGAATATAGTAGGAAGCAGGCCCCATAACGGTCAGTTGGGGATCAAACAAAGCCAGTGCCGCAGTTCTGAAAACCTGTAGAGGATTCAGCATTCCTAAACCGATCACAACGGCAGGTTCAACTTTCATCTTCAGTAACACACCCATCAGGATCAGGTCTAAGAAAGCAACCAAGACCAGCCATAGAATAAAAGCGGTAGTGACAGCCATGTTCTGTGTGCTGGAAAAAGTTGAAACATACATGGCTATTCCGAGGAAACTGAAAACCATTACGGCCAGTAACCCGCTGTAGAGTGCAAAAAGATCCCACGGGACATCAATTTTTATGATGAGGCCCCACAATGTAGCGCCTAAAAGAGCGATGAAGACGGGTGTAAATACTTCGATGAATCGGCTGATCAATTTTGCCCAGAAATAACTGCTGAATGACATAGGCAGTGAAAGAATATATTCCATCACATGGGTTTCCCTGTCACCCACCACCGACCGGGCAGTGGTGATCAATACATAGATTGGCAGGATGACGATGCAAACCTGCATAAAGGTGACAATGAGCCGGCTGAGGCCGACAAAGCCAATGATCTGTGATTCGGTAATGCCCAATGCAAACATAACTGCCACGAAACCACCGAACAGCAGGCTATAGATCCAGAACCATTTTGACCTCATGCTTTGTTTCAGTTCCTGGATCGTCAGTATCCATATCGTTTTACGCATAGAATCAGAAATAATGTTAAGTGAGTAAATCAACCGGTACGGAGATGCGGATCATTTCTTCTGAAGCATTTGTTTGCCCATCAGGAATTCTTCGCGTCGGGTGATGCCCTGGTCTATTCTTTCCACGGTTGTTTTGTAATCATAGGTGCTGTCACCTGGTTCTTTCAGTGCTCCATAGCCGTAACCCATGGGCGTTTTATCGCCAAAACGATAATAAGCCTCAAAGGCATCAATCCACTCGCCCGTTTCACAATCGCCGATCCATACCTTCACGTCGCCTTCACCTTTCCAGCGTGGCCAATCTTCACTTCGCATGTATTCGATCAAGCATCCAAGATCATCGAACCAAAGAACCTTTTCATCACTGTTTATCGCCTGGACGGAATATTTCTGATCGGCCAGTCCCATCAGGCAGTTGATGCAAATATCTCTGTCCCAGTTGATTTCCCTTGGACTATAGTCAGGTCCGGAAGTACATGCAGACAAAGCCAGGATCATACATGCGATCACGTTTATTTTGTTTAGTTTCATGATAATTGGTTTTATAATGTTTACAAAAATTTATCCATCGATATTTTACCCAAATCCATTTCAATCTCACGGTTCACAATTTTTGATATGTCACTCATGCGATGACTGATAATGATCATCAGGGAATCCCTTTTATAATTGTTCAAATAATCAAACAACACTTCCCTGGCCAGGGGGTCCAGGTTGGCGGCAGGTTCATCCATGAGGATTATTTTGGGCATTCGCCCCAATGCAAAGGCAATTAATAGTTTTTGTTTCATCCCCCCGGATAGTTTCAGAAATGATTTTGAAAGATTATCCCTGATGCTTAATCCCATTTTTTCACTGATCTCCATAAAATTTTCCGCAGGAACACCCGTGAGGCGTGGGAAAAAATCCAGCATCTCCTTGATCGTCATTTTGAGTGGAGGGGGGATCTGAGGGACGAATCCAATTTGTCGCATCAGAATTTCGTGGTTTTTCCTGGGATCCTGGTCCAGTACTTTCAGTATGCCGCTAAAAATGTAATGGCCCAGGATGCAGCGGACCAGGGTTGTCTTTCCTGCTCCGTTTGGTCCGCTCAGGCTCACTCTTTCCCCTTCCCGGAAGCAAATGGAAAGGTTATGAATGACTTCCTGGTTCTTAAAAGTTTTCGACAGTCCCTCTGCATAGATGAGGGGGGCTCCTTGTTGATTTGTCATGTCAGTTTATCAATTCCTTTAAATGAATAACTCAGTGCTCCTCCCGGGCAACTGTCCACACACAATCCACATCGGGTGCAATCCTGTCCGGTATAGTGGACGGCCTGTGTGGCCTTGCCTCTCTGTACAAACCACAGAACATGCGGTACGAGACAAACTGTTTGGCAATCACGGCAATATCCGCATTTATCGTGCTCAAATTTGATGGACAGCGGAGCAACCGAACCAATCATGCCCATGGTCGTTCCCAGCGGGCAGACATACCTGCACCAGAATCTTTTGCTGTAAAGCACTTCGAACAAAATGACCCCCAGTACCCACAACAGGATCAATCCGGGGCCGTAGATCATCGTTCTGGAAAGGATCCCCACCATATTTACATCTTCAAACACAAGATTCTTGGTAAAGAAAGCCACCAGGATAAAACCAATCCAGAAGACATACCTGATCGACCTGTGAAAAGTATGGTCTTTCCATTTATATTTCCGAACCAGAAGATCACGCATCTTATCAGTCCACTCGGCTAAAAGATGATATGGACAAACCCATGAACAATACGTCCGGCCTCCCATGATCGCATAAAAAAGAACGATGGTGCCCAGTCCAATCCAAAAATTCATCGTCAGATGGACTATGTAACCGGTTGTGGATGAGATTGCCAGCATTTGAAGGGAGTTATATGGATCGATCAGATAAAAACCCAAAAGCCTGGAGCCGCTGAGAGAACCTTCCAGTATCGACAAGTCGAGGGCAAATGAAAGGATAAAGAGCACACTCAATCCGATGACCACTGACCAACGGATGTTTCGCCATTTATGACTTTTTTGTTTTTTCTGTCGCCATTCATTGAAGGTCATCCCCGCCAAGGTATGAGGCATCGCTTCGACCGGTTTGGGCGGTAATGGTTCTTTGGTTGATTGGGGATTAAACATATGCTTGCTCTTTTATCGGTTCAACAATGATACTGGGTTCCGCCGTTGGGCAAACCATAACACATACTCCGCAGCCGGTGCATCCGTCAAGTACCTCCGGCATGATGACCGAGTTTCCGGAGCCATCCTTTAGCTTGTTCATAACGATGGCTTTACACCCGATCGGGCATTCTGTCACACACAAATCACAAAGTTGCCTTTCATAATATTTTTCCCGCACAGGAGAAGCCTTTGTTTGGTATGATTCTTCCGACTCCTGACCGTAACGGTCATCATTATATCCCCTGCCGGGTCCTTCTCCCTGATCTGTGTGCTCCGTATCCAGGTGTCTGCCGGGGTTATCTTCAGTAAGACTGTCAGCATTTTCATCCCGGCCTCTGCCCTGACCTTCGCCGTAGCCTCTACCCTCGCCTCTGCCCTGACCTTCGCCATAGCTTCTGCCCTCGCCTCTGCCCTGACCTTCGCCGTAGCCTCTGCCCTCGCCTCTGCCCTGACCTTCGCCATAGCCTCTGCCCTGGCCGCGCCCCTCACCTCTGCCCTGACCCCTGCCATAGCCTTCACCAGAACCCCTTCCCTCTCCTCTGCCGTGGCCTTCATCAAGGTGACCTTCATGAAGATGGCCTTCATCGCCTTCACCCTGGATGCTGTCATATTCTTCGTCGTGGCTCAGGGGGTAACCTCTACCCTGCCCCCCGCGCGCGGGGGTGCGGTTGACTCCCCTGAAATCTTCACCCCGCGGGGTTCCTGTAAATCCCTGTCCAAGCGCTGCGAGGCAGGTCTGAGGATTTAACCTGGCTTTGCCCATCTTTACCGACTCCTTCATCGCACTGATCTGAACCCTGAAAGGATTTCTCCCGTGATGAGCCCCCTGTTCTTCTTCAAACGCAATGATGGCCTTTTCCCCTGCCGCCTTAAATTGCTTAAAATCCAAAACTCCTGTAGGACAGGTCTCAACACACTGCAACGAATCGCAGGAAAAATCACAGGCCTGCTGCCTGACATCCAGGTAGGGTGTGCCGTAGGATAATCCCCTGCTTATCCCGGCCAGGGTTATGGCTTGAACCGGACATATCTGAACGCAAAGTCCGCATTTAATGCACCCATAGATAAAATCACTCTCCGCAACAGCTCCTGGTGGCCTGAGAAATTCCTGGGAGCGGATATCCTTTCCGACAACCTTTTTTACATAGGTGACTCCTGCCGTGATCGCTGCCAGCGACACAACTGCCGTAGCACCGGCTTTTAAAAAATCACGCCTGTTAAGATCAAGTTTTTTTGGACTCATAGATCAAGAATTAAAGTCGGACTAAAATTAATACCATTTTGTCGAATTAACACTAAAAACTGACCTTAATTCCCACATTAAAGCTTCTTCCCGGTTCATAATACAAACTTTCCTCATCCATATTGACATAAGCTCTGCTGAGGTGATCAGCATAATTTTTATCAAAAATATTGGTCACCGAACCAAAGATTTCCAGAAACTTTAGCGGTTTGTAATCAACAGATACATCGAATGTGGCGTAGCCTGGTGTTGTGCTTTCATTGAAAGATTCAGCAACCCTGTTCTGGGCACTTACAATGTGAGCGCTGAGCAAAGCCTCAAGTTTTTCCAACCGGTAACCCAGTGAAGTCATGATCCTGAATGGCGGAATTTCTGAAAGGGGCTCATCCCAGCTTACATTTTGAGCATAGGTATAGCTTCCGTTCAGGATATAAATAAAATTTTTAAGGAACCGGATGTCAAACCCGGCCTCAAAGCCAACCATAAAAGCTTTATCAATGTTTTCATATCTTTTTGCATGGGTGGGCGGCTGGCACGGAATAAACTTTTTCTCCAGGGTCGTATCCACTTTGGCGGTAATATAATCGTTCAGGTAGGAGTAGAAAACATTACCAAAGGCCGAACCGATTCCAAAACGTTGTGTAAATTTAAGATCGGTCTGATAGTTTATTTCTGACTTGAGGTTCGGATTACCAACATATTCATAAGCATCCTTTCCAATGCTCATATGATCAATGAATAACTGATGCAGTTCCGGAGAATGCACGCCTCTTCCGACAGCCCACTCCAGGTCGGAATGTTGAGTGACCTGCCAGTTCAAAGATGTATTCAAAGCCGTCGTAAGCCTGGTATCCGGGTCAATACCGTCGGGATAATATTCCTGAAAATCAGGTGCCGGATCATGGATGGCATAGGCCACCAGGTCAAGACGTATGCCAATGATCCATAAAAGTCTGGGGGAGATCTGACTGCGATTTTCCAGGAAAATGCCTAAATCATCTAATCCTGAATCCTGCCACACATAATCCTGAAATACTTTTGGCGGATCGAAGTGCGCTCCTGTGCAAACATTCACGTAAACCTCCCGGGTTCGTTTGCCGTCCTTATTGACATGCTTGTAGTCAGCACCAATATAGGCAATATCCTTTGAGGTTAGCTGTAAACCCAGTTCTGCCCTTCCACCGTAAACGGTCGCAGTTACAGGTGTACGGGCATGAATAGCTTTATAATTCGGGCGAAGGTCGTTTGACATCTCGTGGTCCACATAGGATCCAAACAACTTGGCTTTGAAGGAAAGCAGCGTGGGTGAAAGATTCAGGCCCTGATAATCGATGGAAAGCATGCTCGAGTTGTCCTTATCGGCATCCATTGGCAATCCGGCATGCAGGATATCCTTTGCATATCCCTGCCTCCAGGTAATCTGTACATGCTGATTCTCCGTGAGGTTATATAAAAATCTGGCAGAATACCCGAACCGCCTGAAGGAAGAAGGGATCTCCTTTCCGTCGCCGCTTTTATAATTCCCAAAATCTTTATAATTGGCGTTCAGCAAAACAAAATATTTCCTGTCGGTCATCAACAGGTTGAGCTCACCATATCCGCTGGTACCATTGGAAATGAATCCGCCTTTCGCCGAGCCTTTTATCTTGAATTGATCGGAATTTTCTGCTTTATTGGAAATAATATTGACAGTTCCTCCAAAAGATTGACCGTACCTTACGGAATAAGGACCCTTTATGACTTCTATTTTTTCAATCTCTTCCGGAGCGATCTGGCTGATGGCTGGATCCATCCGGTTAGGGCAAGCATTGGAACTGGTGGCTCCGGTATTGAACTGCGTATTGACCTGGTCCTCTTTATAACCTCTCAAAACGGGTTCCATGGCGTAATTACCTCGCTTGATGACCCCGAATCCAGGTTGTGCATTGAAAATCTCGCCAACATCATGAATGTTTTTTAATTTCCAGGATTCTGCTATGATTTGCGACCTTAAAAGATTATTCGGCTGCTTCCCTACAATGATGATTTCATCCATGTAGATGGTATCCTGTTGCGCTTCAACACAGTAGACAGCAGAGGTCATAAAAAGGACTAAAAGAAGAATATTTTTGTATTTCATATCGATCATTTGTTAGAAATTCAACCTAAACACATTACCATTGGATTGAAACTGTTTTTTGGAACACGGAACTGAATCTGGTATGAGAATATGGCAGGCCGCTGTTTTGTTCTTATGATGACAGGCAATCAGCATGATGCCTGATCGTCAGAAAAATCTTCTTAGGGCTCTGCTATCCTCCTTATCCGAAATGTTAAAAAAACAGACTTTCTTTATCGATCAGGAAATGAATTTGGGAGGGGGGCCGGTGATTTCAGGAAAAATCTCGTAAACGGGTTGAAGGTACAGCTTATTATTTAAACTGAAGGAATAATCCATGGACTTCAGGAATAATGTTTCCGGGGAGAGAAAGATCATGTTTGAAGTGTCGATGGAAGGAGAAGGTAATCTTGGCGAAGGAGCATCTTTCATGTCCCTGGTTCGTTCCACAATGGCTTTTAGATAGCAAAGATCAACATTGTATGGCAGGTGCATTTCTTCTGAAATAAATTCCTTTTCAGTAAAATTCCTGTCATTCCCGTTCAACTGCCGGGAAAAGGAGGCAAAAATGACCGGATGATACGGTATAACAAAAAATACCATATAATATACCAGTAAGAATATGCCTATTAATCGCCTCATTCCTGCTTAATTTTCAATAACTTACCTCGCTGGGCTGATATTTAAACATTGGTTTCTTGTCTCTGAGAATAAATTTGGGTTTTGAAAACGGTGCCAGGCGTTCCAGAAAATCAAGAACAGCCAGAATAGGTGCTCCGTAATAAAACTTTACATCCGTATTGAAATCCCACAAATGCTCAACGTAGGTATACAACTCATAGGGATTATCGCCAATATTATCCTTATCACGGTCAAATCCCATATAATCATCAAAATAATTATTTTCCCAGATATTCATGCTGGCTGTTTTGCCTTCAGCAACAACCTGGGCCAGGTTGTTATGGAAATAATTTTGTTTGATCAGGTTTCCTTCCTGATTAGTATGAAAGAACATCCCTGCACGGCAAAAGGCGATCTCGTTTTGGGAGATCGTGTTGATCTTGTCAATTTCGTAGGGTGACACATCGAAATGAATTCCTTCGGCAGAATAGATAAAGCGATTATTAAGGATCTGGTTTGAGGATGTTTCCTTCAATCCAAGGCACATTCCACTTTCGCCCTGAGAATTCATGATCAGGTTATCGATCATGATGGTTCGTTCACTGTACATCAAAAATACGCCGACCGAGTTCTCATAGAACTCATTGCCCTGTATGCGGTTATTGTGGGCGTACATGAA
Organism: Bacteroidales bacterium; assembly: GCA_035342335.1. Lineage (NCBI taxonomy): Bacteria > Pseudomonadati > Bacteroidota > Bacteroidia > Bacteroidales > Bacteroidales bacterium. The sequence goes on along the minus strand of DAOQWY010000004.1, from coordinate 20,195 downwards.
ATGGATGCTGTACCGGTTGCCAATCCCCTTGTTATCCATGAACAGGTTTTCTTCCGAGTACCATACGACCATATCCCTGACATCATGCCAGTAATTGCCCATCACCGTGTTGTATTTTGCCCACCAAAGACGGACACCATCCCCTTTCAATGCTTTGGACCTTCTGGTCAAAGAAGAAATTTCACAATGAAAGACAAGGTTGTGATCAGATTTGAAGATATCCACTCCAAAAAGGCATTCTTTGATACGGCAATTTTCAATCACATTGTAATTCCCGTATATTTTTACCCCGCTGTCTATTCGATCATGGGAACCACCAGAATTGGTGATGGTCAGGTTCATGATTTTCGTACTATCACACTCAAGGTGAATGACCGACTCCAGGTCCATGCCCGTTATGATGGCCAATCCCTGGCCATTAATGACCAGCCTGTCGGTCGTAATATGAACAGGTCCCATGTAAATTGCCCTGTCCAATATCAATGTATCACCGGGAAGAGCCTTATCGAGCAGCGGTTGAAGAGGTATGGGTTTGGTCTGGGGCAACTGCTCCTCAACCGGTAATAATAATCCGAATTTTTTTCCTTGTGAAAAACATTTCAGGGGGACCCAGGCTGTCATTGAACATACAACCAATCCGTAGAGGAAATATTTATAGATTCTACCTGGTAATAAACCTATATGATGCTGATTTGCTTGCTTCACAATAAAAAATATTTAATTACCATCCTGCTTCAGGTGACAGCCCCGGAGCAGTTTCCCTGCGTCAACCGGACGTCCTCAGGCTTTTGCGTTTTACCAGTATCGCCAGGATAAACAGGACAAAGACCGCCAGAGCAATGAAAAAGCCGGCATAAGGATAGGACATGGTCGTAAACTGAGCCACCTTACCTTCCCCAAAGACCGTTGGCATGAACTCCTTAATGCCCTCAAATGCTCCGCCACCGTGCAAAGCCAGATGGTGACCGTACCAGTACAACCCGATGATGTACATTATTAAAAAGTAAAACGGCAATAAGGCAGGGACAATGGCAAAGAATAAATTGACTTTTTTGGGAGTAAAAACGAACACCAGTCCCAATAATCCAAGGATAACGAAAAGATAGGGCGAGTAGATCATTAATCCATCAAGAAATTTGAGGAATTTTGGTGTGACATTTATTTTGATGGCAGACCCGGTTGCCGGATCAATGATCTCGTTTCCGCTGGCATCCTTTTTCGTATCAAACACATAATAGACCGGATAGGTCAACGACTTGTCCCTGTTTCTTCCCTGTGTTATTCTGTACATACCAATAAAATGATTAATGGCATTCATTTCCACCAGGCAGTCAGCTCCGGCTTGCCCTGAAGCCAGTTCTTCCCGTTCTTTCTGTCCCTCACACCCATTGTAGACGCCATTATACTTGAATTCAATGCGGATTCCATCCGGATACATGGATTTTGGGTATTGATGGCTTTGCAGGGCCACCCACCAGATGGGCAGGAAGTAGGTTAAAACAAGAAAGATGATTGCCAGCCCACCATAAATTTGATATTTTTTCATAGCGATAAAGTTCAAAGAAAAGTCTGCGGTCATTTGGCTGTTACACCAGCCTGTTTCATCATATACGCAATACCGTCATATAGATCCTGATCGGAACAATCCGTACATGAACCCCTGGGGAGCATCACACCGTAGTTACCGTTAGGAACACCGTTGATGACACTTTGGTGAAGCACGCTCATACCCTTTGCGGCCATCTCTTCCCAACGGGGTTTATCCGTCAGCGCAGCTGCTCCTGCCACACCAGTCATGTGACAGGCAATGCAAGCCTTTTCATACACAAGTTTCCCGTTTTCAACATTTGCTGTCAGCGTTTTCGGTTTCTTATCACCACCTGAACCTCCGCAATTAACCAGGGAAAGCCCCGCCACGATCATCACTAGTAAAATGCAAATCTTTTTCATAAAAATTCTTATTGAATGATTGTTATACCTATAATGATGTAAAAGTAATAAATTCATATAAAACAGGGAATCGGAATTCATCACCCTTCCGATTCCCTGATTATCCAGCCTGTATTATTGGGTCTGTATCCCTTTCATATAGGCTTCGGATTTGAGCTTCATATACTGAATGATCTTATCCGTATTTTCAGCTGAAACATTCTGATTGGGCATGGCCAGCTTATATTTTTGCCGCATGGCTTCAATATCAACTTCTTTCATGTGTTTTTCCGGATTCATGATCCATGATTTCAGCCACTCATCGTTCCTGCGCTTGTCAACCATGAGCAGATCCGGCCCGTTGTATTCTTCTCCAAAACGGTGACATGCATTGCAACCATGATTCAGGAATTCCATCTCGCCGGTGAGCATATTCTTCATTTCAATGGAAGATGGCTTAAAGGACTGCATCTTCATATCCCACTGCACACGGGAAGCATAAGCCAGAAGCCTGTCATTTTCAGCTTTTTCGTTGAAATTGACCTTCAGGTATCCCATGAGCTGAATTTCATCCGGATGATGGATCTTGTCCAAAAGCAAAGGATACATACCAGCTTTGTCAGCCGTAAAATCCAGTGTAGCCGTTTCTCCGGGACGCCAGCGATACATCTGGTCATAGGAAGCAATCTCATACACATAATGATCCAATTTACTGGCGCCATGATTGGTCAGATGGATATAGACCTTTTGTCCCTGGTTCACTTCAATATCGGATGGAGTTACCGAATTGTTGCTAATGGTTCCATACACATGGACTTCACCACCCTGTTCCACCACTTTTTCTGCTCCCATATCAGTGTAGTACTGAGATTTGGCATTGGTCGTAATATCGGTACCCGGAGGATAGGTATCAATGGGAGTAAACATATCCTTCTTTATTAATATGGTATAATGAGGCTCTCCCATAGGTATCGGCAGATCGTAAATGATCTTCATTTCATCACCGCTGATATCGATAAGCTGGTGATTTTGCGGATGAAGCGGCCCCACCGGATTGAACCTGTCGATGGAAAGCTTGTTCAATGCGATCAGGTAATCACCGGTGGGCTCTCTCGTATCTCCGTGAGAGGATACCAGGTGACCGATATTATAATGGGAAGGTACATATCCCAATACCTTCAGATTGATATAGTCCCATTTCGTAATCCTGGAATCGACGTAAATGGAGGTATAGATGACACCAAGTTCATCATCGTACTGGTTGTGCAGTGGGCCCAGACCTACTTCAACACTGCCATGCAGGGCTGATTCCAGAGAAATGATCGGAATGCCATAATTATCATACCCTTCGAAGTTCTTCTCATCGATGGCTTTCATTATTTTCTCAAAAGAGTAGACCCATGCATGGGAATCCAGTTTACCAGCCACTACGATATAATCTCCTGTAGGATCCACATCCACTCCGTGAGGGGATTTCGGTTCAGGAACAAGGTAAAGCAGCCCTTCCTGAATGGATACCTCAATCGGGATCACTTTGTGACCATTGATGACCTTATATTTACCCTGTGCTAAAACCTGCTCGGCTTTTTTCCAGTTGGTCACGTGCAGATAGTCAACGTCCCGGCTGGAGCAGCCTGCCTCAAAAGGAGGCCGGCCGCTTTCCATACCGCCATAGTACATTTCGGTACAGAATGAATTGGTAAAGCCCCACCCATCGCTGGCTAACTTACCGGCATCTGACAAATCCTGGGTGTATGGCGGAAATTCAAAGGTGAAAGAATTCTCAAGATCGACTTTACCTGTTTCATTGTCAAATTTCCAGTACGTTAGTCCACCGCGCCAGTATTTTTCAAAATTGGCCTGTGACAGGGGGTAGTACTTTCGGTCGAACGGAGCAGGATACTGTGTGGCTTCCAGAATATATTCCGAGTTTGGTGTAAAGAAATTTCCGCCATGGTCGCTCCTGAACAAAGGATTCTGAAGTACGTCTTTCACTTCCCAATCCTCCAGGCTTACAATGAAAATCCTCGGATTGGCTTTATCATTGACGGTTGCCCATTTACCATCATACACCCCATTGGTTTCAGAATATCCGGGGTGATGGGTATCACCCCAGAGAATTTCCTGGCCATCAATGAATCCTTTCTCCATCAGTTTTTTTGTTTCCATGCTGTACCCATAGCCAATTTCAGGCTGACGTGTGCAAATGGGTACATATTTCAACATACGCATGGAGGGAACCGTGTACATAGGCATATTTCCGGCCTGTCCGCCTGAGTTCAGGGCCACGTACTCGTCAGCAATATTATCAGGCGTGTAAGTTTTGGCAGCAGCAAGAACGTCTTCGGAGTTCAGTCCCCTTCTTTCAATGATATCTTTCAGCGATTCTTTACCAAAAGGGGCCCCCATTTCCAAATCAGCTCCCTGTTTCCCACCTCCGCAGCTTACAAGGAATGCGGTGAATCCAATCAGTAAGGTGAAAAGTGGGATATTCAATGTGGCTTTTTTTATATTCTTCATTTTTCCTGATTTTTAAAATTCGTTAAATCAATTTACTGTTGTTCCTCGAGCGTAATCCTAAGCAATTCCTTTGCACGGAGTCCAACATCCGCTGCCTTGACCTGATATTGCCAGTATTGTTCAGCCCATAAAAATGCGTCCCTATACTTACCTTCCTTGGCATACCGCTCATGGTTTGTTTTGGCCAGTTCTGCCTGGTTCAACTGATCAACAGCATCTTCAACAAGGGCCTTGACATAGGAGTGATCCTGGTAATTGTTCTGCGTAAGCCAATCCACCACACTGTTGATAACAGCCTGGGTTTCATTGATGACTTTGATCTTATCCTCATAGTTTTTCTTGAATTCTGCCAGTTGCTCTTTGGTAAGCACCTCTTCTTCTCCGGCTTCAGGACCCTTATAATTCTTGGGCCTGACCAGGAAAATACCTTCCATCTCAAGGTGGAGTGCAGAGCAGAATTCCGTACAGTAAAAGGGGAAAACACCGGGTCTGTCAGCCACAAACGTTAATGAAGCTGTTTTTCCCGGCTCAAAGCTTCCGTGTTTTCCATACGTATCAATGGTAAAACCGTGGGTTTCATCCTCTGCCCTTTCGAGATTAGTCAGATGGAATGTAACCACATCCCCTTCATTGACCTCAACAATTTCAGGTACGATATGCGATCGGATCAACGTTCCAAAAACATGAACCCGGTTACCCTCTCTCTCAATTTTTTCCATCCCGGCAACCGTTTTATATTCACTGATTTCACCGGTTCTTGTATTGGTTCCGGTTTCATACCGTATGATCGGCTTGATGGTTGTACGCAGAACGGCAGTAGATCCGTAAATATTCGCCTGCGGTATGCTCATCGTATAAATATCCACCATTTCATCATCCGCCGAAATATCGATGAGATGCTGGAAGCTGGGACGCACCGGTCCTACGCTTGGATAATTGTCGTAGATCCCTTCCTTATCGACCGCTATCAGGTAATTGGAATGCGGTTCGGCTGAAAGACCCTGAGGGATCATTAAATGGGATGGTTTGAATGTCAGGGGTAATTCACTTTCTTTCTTTAACGAAGTGTAATTCCACCTGACAATTTTTTTATCATCATAGAATGAAGCGTAAGCCACATTCTTCCGGTATTCAAAAATAACATCCTGAGCACCTTTCCCCAGGGGAACAGAGCCATGCAGCACGGTACTCTTGTCGATCAAAGGTATGCTCCCATCGGTTTGTCCACTGTATGACCCGGCACTCATGGCATTTTTTACTTTCCCGAAATCGAACACAAACGCCTCATCGGAAGCCGTGATGAAGTATTTGCCGTCGGGGGTAACCTTGACTTTGGAGACTTTTTGTCCAATATCGATCATGGCAATGGCTTTGGCCTCAACAGCCTTGCCGAGTGTCACCACATCCGATTCGTGAACACTAACCTTGGCAGCGCCCGTCAGCTTGGTGAAATCAATCACATAGAGGTAATGTGCATCCCCTTTCCTGGCAATGCCTACAATAAGTCCGTGGCTTTCCAGACGCCCGGCATCAAAATAATCCATCGTAAATGGCGGTAGCTCAAGGGTAAACGACTCTTCCTTGATAATTCTTCCGATGTGATGCCCCGTTTCGGTTTCTCCAACCGGGTCATAAAACTTCCAGAAGGTGATCCCTGATTTGGCATCGGCTAGCGTGTTGGCTTTATTGTCCCATGGGGCAGGGTATTGACTGGTCTGAATGATATATTCCGTATTCTGTGTCACCGCTACCGCACCAAAGGTGCTTGTGAACAGCGGGTGTGCCAGAACCTGCTTGGTTTCAAAATCATCCAGTCCAAGCATGGCTATTCTTGAATTGGCGCCATCGGAATAAAACAGATACTTCCCATTGAATTTCCCATTGGTTTCAGCCAGGGCTGGATAACGCATGTCACCGTAAGAGTAAATCAGATTATCAGGCGAATTTTTTTTCAGCATCAAGGAGCTTTCATCATCAAAACCATACCCTTGCCAGGGTTCCGGTGAAAACACCCCTACATACTTGTAAATTCGCATGGAAGGTATGCCGTAAACAACCATTGTCCCGGAATTACCGGTGCCTAGGAATGCAAAATATTCATCCCGGCCCCCTCTGGGCATGAAAGTTTTAACGGCTGCCAACACATCCTGGTCATCCAGACTCCGGATATTTTGGACTTCTTGCAGTGTCTGCTGTGCGGACACCGGTTGTGGCAACCAGGCGACGAGTAGCCAGGCAATAGCCAAAACAAAAAATCTTGTAAACAAATTACTCATAATTTTTCATTTTAAAGGTTAGCATTGTCGACAAAAGTAAAAAAAAATTAAAATATGCTATACAAAGGTATTATTTTATTTTTTCATGCAGGAAAACTATTTTTTTGTATGACTTTTTTGCGGTGAAAACCTGTCTGAGCGTAGTGGTTTGCAGGATCCAAATAATTTCCTTCCAGTAAATCTGCCATGGGTCATGCAAAATACAGTAGCCATCGTGGTGGTGTTCGCAATCTACCATTCCAAAAAAACACGAATTGTGCAGATCCAGCGGCTCAAAAGAGTTAATGATCTCTGCAAGTGTTTTATTCTTTGAATCCTGGCTCAATTTGAATCCGCCACTTCTTCCCCGCATACTCTCTGTGTATCCCATTTTTGTCAGATTCGTCAACAGTCTTCGTAAATAGCGCAACGGAACATGCAGCTGCCCGTACAATTCCTGGGCAGTATAAACCTTTGCAGTGTCCCGTGACATGGCAATTAAGACCTGCAATGCATACTGGGTGGTTTGATTGAGGAACATAATTAACGTAACATTAATAGATCCAGGCTATTCCACGCTGATCAGGACCGGAACAACCTATTGATTTCAGGTAAATTCCAACTCTTCAAAAAAATCACAATATTAAACATTTAATTGATAATAATACCATGTTGTAGAATTTTTTTTCTGATGATTTTCTGAGATATATCCGCACATTGAGTGCGGTGGCCTGCATCATTTGGTCAAAACTGAAAAAAATATCGCCATCCATTTTAATTATATTTTTTATTTTTAACCGGCATTTCCAGGATGATGAAAGCAGGGCATTTTATAGTATTCAAAGGTCTGAATATGATAGATTTAGATCCCAACATGGCTTAACGTATTATCAAGAAAGAATGAATATGCATCACTTATTACGCAAGGTCAGCAATAAATTTTCGTGTACGATTCCGTTCCTGTTGATCATTTGCTTTTCGTTGCCTTTCAATAAGGACAGCTATGCGCAGGAAGACGACCCGGTCAAAATGTTCCAGGTTTGCGGGGTTTGCCACAGCATAGGAAAAGGGAAACTAATCGGTCCGGATTTATACAAGGTGACCGAGCGGCGCGACCGGGACTGGCTGATCCGCTTTATCAGGAATTCAGAAGAGGTGATCCAGTCGGGTGATGAATATGCAATCAAACTTTTTGAGGAATACAACAAGGTAACCATGCCGCCGGTCACCTACACCGACGAACAAATCAACCTGTTGATAGATTACATAGCGAATTACGATCCTGCACAGGCGGTAGTTGCCACTGCCCCGGCAGCTCCTGTCGCTCCGGTTGAGATCGATGGCAAGCCTTATGTTTTCATGAGTGAATCTCATCACCCGTGGGCTTATTACAGGCTTGCCTTTTTCGTTTCCCTCCTTCTCCTGGTTCTCTCCCTGGTTGATCTGATATTTTTAAAATTCATCAAAGCAAAATTTTTTCACATCTCAATCATACTGATCACCCTCACTATCATTTCAGGAATTACGGTCAAAGAGGCACAGGCCTTAGGCCGCCAGCAATATTACGAGCCAGACCAACCCATAGCCTTTTCACATTACATCCATGCAGGACAGAATCAGATCGACTGCCAATACTGCCACAGTACAGCCACGATCAGCAAAAGCGCCGGGTTCCCTTCTCCACAGCTTTGCCTGAACTGCCACAATGTAATTCAAAAAGGAACCTACAGCGGCACTGCTGAAATTGCAAAAATCAGTCAGTCGATTTCCAGTGGGAAAAGCATCGAATGGATCCGGGTGCATAACCTGCCAGATCATGTTTACTTCAACCATGCACAGCATTTCAAAACAGGGAAGATGGACTGTACGGAGTGTCATGGTGAGGTGGAGAAAATGGACCGGGTACGCCAGGTTCATGACCTGGGTATGGGTTGGTGCATTGAATGTCACCGGACCCAGCAAGTGCAGTTTCTGGAGAATGAATTTTATGCCGCCTACAAGCAACTCCATGAAGATCTCAAAACAAACGACAAAACGTTTGTCAGTGTGGATGATGTGGGCGGAACAAATTGTGCAAGATGTCATTATTAATAGTTAATCACCTGGTATTCAACAGCTCTCTATATGAAAAAATACTGGAGAAGTATAGAAGAAAATCAACGTCTCGCAGGGCAACAGGGCTCGGAAAAATCTTGCCACAGTCGTCCGGAATTTTCAGCCGACGGATTAAATGCTGAGGAAAAGGCGGGCAAGCACAGCAGGCGGGATTTTCTGAAGATGCTGGGCTTCACGGCGAGTTACGTTGCCATGGCCAGCAGCTGCGAAACACCGGTCAGAAAGGCCATACCGTATCTCAATAAACCCGAGGAAATTGTCCCGGGCATTGCGAACTACTATGCTTCAACTTTTTATGATGGACATGAATACTGCAGCATCCTGGTAAAAAACCGTGAAGGAAGGCCTATCAAAATCGAAGGAAATTCGCTTTCCACCCTCACCAAGGGAGGAACCTCCGCCCGTGTTCAGGCATCGGTGCTTAGCCTCTACGACCTTCAACGCCTGAGGGGACCGGTGAAGGACCATCAAACGGCAGATTGGGCGACAGTTGACGGGGAAATTCAATCCGCCCTGCAACAGATCCATTCCGGCAATGGAAAGATCGTCATTCTCAGCACAACCATTATAAGCCCTTCCACGAAAAAAGTGATCGAAAATTTCAGGGCTGTTTACCCTACCACCGAATGGGTTATCTATGACACGGTATCAGCTGCCGCTATGCTCGATGCCAACCAGGCCAATTTTGGCCTGCGGGCTATTCCCTCCTACCGGTTTGACAAAGCCAACCTGATCGTTGGATTCAACGCTGATTTTCTCGGTAACTGGATACTCCCGGTAACCTATGCAAGGGATTACGCCACTACACGCAAGCTGACCAAAGGTAATTCTTTGTCAAAACATATCCAGTTTGAATCATACCTGTCGTTAACAGGCTCCAATGCCGATACCAGAATACCCATCAAGCCAACAGAAGAGCTGGCTGTACTCTTGAATCTGCTCAAGGAGGTTTCCCTGGCATTGGGTTTACCTGCTATCCAATCTCCGGCAAGTTCCCTGGATCTGTCGGGATTGGCAAAAGAGCTGCTGGAGAACAAGGGTAAATCACTTATCGTATCGGGCACCAATGATTTCTATATCCAGGCTGCCGTCAATCGCCTGAACGATATCCTGGGCAACTATGGTACAACGATTGACCTGGCCCATCCGGTCATGATCAAACAGGGCAGCGATCACAAGATGGCCGAATTGATCAGTTCGATGAATTCAGGACTCGTTCATGGGCTGATCCTCCTTGGAGCCAATCCGGTATACGATTATCCCCTGTCCCAGCAATTCATCAATGGGCTCAAAAAAGTGTCGCTGACGGTATCCTTCAGCGACACTCCCGACGAGTCAGCCCGGCTATGCCAGTACATCTGCCCGGACAACCATTACCTGGAATCCTGGAATGATGCAGAACCCATCAGGGATTCCTTCAGTCTGACCCAGCCCGTGATAAAAACAATTTTCGACACGCGGCAGGCACAGGAAAGTCTTCTGAGATGGGCAGGCACTGACACTGACTACTACCATTTCATGCAAAATTTCTGGGAACAGAACGTATTTCCGAAACAAAGCCGGTTTGCGGATTTTATCAGTTTCTGGAATCAAAGCGTGCATGATGGTGTGTTTGAAGTAACCAGGCAGGATGCCTCACAACCAGTCTGCACACCCACCGATTTCAGTACGGTCAATGCCATCCCATCCGAAGGAACGGAACTGGTGCTTTATGAGAAAATAAGCCTTGGGACAGGCAAGCATGCCAATAATCCCTGGCTTCAGGAACTTCCGGATCCCATCACCAAGGCAGTATGGGACAATTACGCCTGTGTGGCTACTTCTTACGCAGCCAGGCATCATCTAAAAAATGAAGATGTCATTAAAGTAAATGGGCTGCTCGAACTTCCGGTCCTGGTGCAGCCCGGTCAGCACAAGGACACCATCGGCATAGCCATCGGATATGGCCGGACAGGTGCGGGGCGGGTAGCTGATGGAGTCGGACAAAACGCGTATCCGCTCTTATCCTTTAAAGATGGATATTGTCAGCTGGCTGGCGCTACGGTCAGCATCGAAAAAATGGAGGGAAAAACCTATCCCCTGGCTACCACCCAGACCCATCATACCATGGAAGGGAGGGCCATCGTCAGGGAAACAACCCTTGAGGAATGGAAAGAAAACCCGAAATCAGGCAATGAAATGCACCAGGGTGTTGCCCAGCAAAACCAGACCCTCTATTCGCTGCCGGTTTTCAACAGTTTTCACTGGGGTATGGCGATCAATCTGAATGCATGCATTGGCTGCGGAAACTGCGTCATTGCCTGTCAGGTTGAAAACAATGTGGCCGTTATTGGCAAGGAAGAAGTTCGGAACCGCAGGATCATGCATTGGATCAGGATCGACCGGTATTATTCAGAGGAGGTGGATAATCCTGAAGTCACGCATATGCCGGTGATGTGCCAGCATTGCGACAATGCTCCTTGTGAGAATGTATGTCCCGTGGCTGCCACACCCCACAGCGACGAAGGATTGAACCAGATGGCCTACAGCCGATGCATTGGCACCCGTTACTGTATGAACAACTGCCCTTACCGCGTCAGAAGGTTTAACTGGTATGAATACACAAAACGGAAACGATTTAATTACAATATGGGCAATGACCAGGAAAAGCTTGTATTAAATCCGGATGTCACGGTGAGATCAAGAGGGGTGGTGGAAAAATGTTCCATGTGTGTTCAGCGGATTCAGGAAAAGAAACTGGAGGCGAAACTGGAAAACAGGACGCTCAGCGATGGGGAAATCAAGATGGCCTGTCAGGAATCGTGCCCGGCAGATGCCATCGTTTTTGGCGACATGAACGATCCGAACAGTGAAATCAGCCAAGTCATCACAAACCCCAGGGCTTACCAGCTTCTGGAGCAACTTCACACGCTGCCTTCGGTAAGTTACCTTACCAAGGTGCGAAACATGGATCCAATGGATAAAAAACGGAATTATTCGATCGATTATCCTGTGTACTGGTCAGAGGAGCAACAACAAAACGCTAATGGAGAGGTGACACATTAAGCCGATTCAAGCAGGATATAATACCATTTTGTTATGTATAAAACAGAAGTCAGAGGTGTACTCATAGAAGGCAATAAGAACTATGGTCAGATCACCCGGGAGATCCTGAAACCCTTCGAGGCTGACAAACCTCCAGGATGGTGGTACTTCGGTATTGTGATCTCAGCCATCATGGTTGCCGCCGGCCTATGGAGCCTGTATGTGCTGGTCTCGGAAGGTATCGGTATATGGGGGCTCAATAACAACGTTGCCTGGGGGTGGGACATTATCAATTTTGTCTGGTGGATCGGTATCGGTCATGCGGGCACGGCCTTTTCCATCTTTCTGCTGATCCTGAGGCAAAAATGGAGAACTTCCATCAACCGTGCCGCAGAGGCCATGACCGTCTTTGCGGTCATATGTGCATCACTTTTCCCCTTGTTGCACATGGGCCGGGTGTGGGACGCTTTTTTTATTTTCCCTTATCCCAACACCCGGGGGCCCTTATGGGTCAATTTCAACTCCCCGCTGTTCTGGGATGTCGTGGCCATTTCTACCTATCTGATGGCTTCCGGAATTTTCTGGTATATCGGAATGATACCCGATTTTGCCTCCATCCGTGAGCGGACTACTTCCAAAGTCAAGAAGGCTATTTACAGTTTTTTGAGTTTTGGATGGGTCGGCTCGGCCCGCGGCTGGTTGCGCTTTGAAACAACCGCCATCCTGCTTGGCGGCTTGACCGCACCCCTGGTGATCTCGGTTCACTCCATCGTTTCCATGGACTTTGCCACATCGGTCGTACCAGGCTGGCATACCACCATCTTCCCGCCTTATTTCGTGATTGGCGCCATATTTTCCGGATTTGCCATGGTGCTGACACTCATGATCATCGTCCGAAAAGTATTCAAATATGAAAGCTTTGTAACCCAGAGCCATCTGGATGCCATCGCCCGGATCCTCACCTTCATCAGCCTGATCATGGGTACGGCCTACCTGACCGAATTGTTCACCGCATGGTACAGCGGCACAGAATATGAGATGTTCACCTTCATGAAAAACAGGATCACCGGAAACTATACGTTTGCTTACTGGGCAATGCTCATTTGCAATGCCATTGTACCGCAATTTTTCTGGTTCAAGAAAATCAGGAAAAAACTTCTGCTGGTTTTCATCATATCAATCATCATCAACATCGGGATGTGGTTTGAACGTTATGTAATTGTGGTTACGTCCCTATCCAAGGATTTTCTGCCATCTGCCTGGATGCCATATCATGCTACCATTTACGAACGACTATTTTATGTCGGAACCCTGGGGATTTTCATTATGGGCCTGCTCATATTCTTCCGGTACATTCCGATGATGGCCGTCAGCGAACTCAAGGGTATTTTGAAGGAAACAAGCAAGACTAACGCTATAAACCATGGGAAAAATTAACATCATTGGCATTTATGATGACCCCGACATCCTGGTGGCTGCTTCTAAACGGATCAGGGATGAAGGGATCAAAATTAAGAATGTCTTCTCGCCTTTCCCCATTCATGAACTTTGGGGGGTGCTGGGGCTGAAAACCCGCCTGCCGTTGCTGACATTTCTTTACAGCACAGTCGGGCTGATTTTGATTTATGTTTTTTTATATTGGTCATCGGTGATCAGCTATCCGCTGAAGTTTGGCGGGAAACCCCTTAACACCCTCTCATTTGTCATCATTCTTTTTGTAGGAACCATCTTTTTTGGCGTTTTTTTCACCTTTACCACGTTCTTTATCCGACAAAAAATAGGGCCTGGTAAAAAAGTGACCATGATCGATCCGCGGACAACGGACGACAAATTCGCCCTTGTAATTGAAAAGCTCTCTGATTTTTCAGCGGAGGATGTGGTTCGGATTACGAATATCCTGAAGGAAACCGGCGCATCAGAAATTTTTCAAAAACCTGAGCCGGAAGGTTATATTGCAGAAGAACATGATTAACCCTGATGCCTATGAAGAAGAATAGTCTAAACCATATGCTGCTCCTCATCGGCTTTCTGAGCCTGCTGATGAGCTCCTGTAAACACGACAGGAACCACCCGGGATATGCTTACATGCCCGATATGTATTATTCGGAACCGTATGATCTCTACACCGCCAATCCGATCTTCGCCGATAGCATTACCATGCAGGGTCCTGTCGAAGGAACTATACCCAGGGGACACATGCCTTACTCCTACCAGGCGAAATCAGCCGATGATCAGAAACGAGCCGGCGAGGAACTCGAAAATCCCATTGCCCTAGATGAAGCAACACTTGCAAGCGGTAAGGAACACTATGAAATCTTTTGTGCCCTGTGTCACGGGCCCGCGGGAAAAGGCGACGGAACACTTTTCAAGAGCGGGAAATTCATTGCACAACCGACCTCGCTCGTGGAAGATTATGTCCAGGGCAAAAAGGATGGTGAAATCTATCACGTGATCACCACGGGATCCGTATCGGGCCTCATGGGAGCGCACGGTGCACAGATTACACCCAAGAATCGCTGGGAAATCATTCACTATGTGCGGAAATTGGCTGAATAACCGACCTATAAAACGAGAAAATAAATTATGGAAACGACCTATACAGACACCCAGCTGCATATTTCCAGAAGATTTACTTATCTGACCTTTGCCATGATGGGAATCGGACTGATCACCCTTGCCGCCGGATTCCTGGTCAATCCGGTGAAAACATGGGCAAATTACCTGATGAACAATTATTATTTCCTGTCACTGGCCATCGGCGCAACATTTTTTGCAGCACTGCAATATATCACCCACACAGGTTGGTCTTCCGGTTTTATCCGGGTTCCGCATGCCATCGGAAACGTTATCCCGGCCATCGCAGTTTTAATGCTCCCGATCCTTATCGTTGGCATGCCTGATTTATATCACTGGGCGCATGACCAGGCAGCCAGCCACGACCCTGTCATTGCACATAAAGCACCCTATCTGAACATTCCTTTCTTTGTATTACGGTCTGTCATTTATTTCGTCGTCTGGATACTGCTCACCCGGCTCCTGAAGCGATTATCCCTGCGTGAAGATCAGGAGGGAGGACGGGCCAGCTTCCAGAAAAGTGAGTTCTACTCCAAAGTATATATTTTTGTATTAGCGGTGACTTTCAGTCTGGCTACATTTGACTGGATCATGTCGATCGACGTCCATTGGTACAGTACGATCTTTGCTTTCCGCAATTTCGCCATGGCTTTCTACCATGGGACTGCGGTGATCGTACTGATCATCATCATTTTAAATAAATCCGGTTATTTCCCCTTCCTGACGCGAGCTCATTTGAGTGACTTCTCCAAGTATATTTTCATCCTCAGCACCATTTGGGCTTATCTGTGGTTCTGCCAGTACATGCTGATATGGTATGCCAATATCCCGGAAGAGACCGTGTATTATCTTCCCAGAACAAAGGGTGAATTCCAGGCATTTTTTTACCTTGAACTGATCATCAACTGGGCTGTCCCGTTTGCACTTCTGCTTTCCAATTACCTGGTTTCACATAAAAATACGCTGCTGGCTATTTGTGTGATCATCATCCTTGGACAATGGATCGACCTGTACCAGCAGGTTATCGTCGGAACCTACGGAAAACTTGAGATTGGATGGATCGAAGTGGGTATGTATGTTGGTTTTGCCGGATTGTTTACCTATCTCGTTGGCAGATCGCTGTCCAAAGCTCCCCTGGTACCCAGGCATCATCCTTACCTGGAAGAATGCCTGCAACACCACTGATGCGTGATTCATTCGGGCGATTTTGAACCGAAAGGCAATTTTACTGTTTGACGGGCTCAATGCCCTCCGTTTTTGGAAAATACAATCCCTGTTGCCAGGCCTTCTTCATTGATGAAAGGCAACAGATCCGCCGGAATATTTTTAGCACCTGCAAAATTTGTTTCTGCCAGTTCAGCAGCATAAAAATCAGCACCCAGCAGATCCGCCCCTGAAAAATCCGCTTCCTGCAGGTGGGCCCCTTTAAACGAAACCTCGTGCAAGCGCGCATGGACAAAACTGCAGGTTTCCAGACCTGCCCCGGTAAAATCAGAATAACTGTAATCGGCTGAATCGAATCGGGAACCGGAAAAAACGGTAATGATAAATTTGACTTTGATCGCTTTACTATGCGAAAAATTGGAATCCATAAGCTCAGATTCTTTCATCAGCGCATTCGAAAAATCAGCATTGATGAACGAAGAACGGTGGCCTTTGACACCAAACATGTTGGCCCCCCTGAAATCAGCAGAATCCAGACAGGCATCATTGACAGATGTTCGAAAAAGCACGGACTGGGACAGGTCACAATGATCCATCCGGCTCTCATCAAAAGAAGACCAGCGCAAATCGGCTAACCGGAAGTCTGAACCAGTGAAGATACTACCATCTGCCAAAGCAGTCCGGAAACTGACACCCCGGAAATCACCACGGCGAACCTGCGCATTTTCCCAACGAATACCATCCAGGTTCTGAAACCGAAAATCATCACCATCTTTTGGGGTAGCAACATTCCCGGTTTGGCGCTGTTTCCCGTCAGCCAAATACTGTTCCTTCCGAATGAGTTCCTGCCTGTAGGCAGCGGTAGTGGAAGTGGGAAGTGGAAGTAAATTGGACGTGTCAGGCGGATTTGAAAATAAATCATCCACAGGATCCGATGGATCCAGCCAGCTGCAGGAACTAACCACCGCAAACAGACAACTGAATCTGAGCAGATGATGAATAAAATGTTGCATCATGTAAAATCATCCTTTTTTAAAGCGGTCAAAAATAACGTTTTCAATCATTCTTTCTTTAAAAAATTGGAATTTCACAGAATTTTCACCGAAACGCCTGAAAATGAACATTTTTAACAATGGCATTCATTGACTTACCGATTCCTGTGTTCCTTCCTCTTCTCAACTACCCTCGCGACAACCGCTATGAAAATTTGCAATCGTATTTCGTGCTGCATTTAAATCAAGGTCGTTATTTTGTTTTTGATGAAAAAACACTACTTTTGTGGCCGTTTTCATGTACGTGTTTGTTCAATTCCAGCAATAAAATCGTTACGATCAGGATGGGATTGAGGCCGTCTGAAAACGTGTTTGAATTTTCAATCGTTCATTTGGATCAACCCATTGTTCTGCTGATTGAGTTCAAATCAATTCGGGATGTAGCGCAGTCCGGTTAGCGCGCCACGTTCGGGACGTGGAGGCCGTGAGTTCAAATCTCACCATCCCGACTCCCGGTTTTCTCTCTTCTCTGGAGAACCGTCTTAGTACATTCAGACAAGTTTGCAATCATCTTTATTTCAGAGTTTTGACCATCCTCTACAACAATCACATCAATATCTTATATATATTTATAAATTCTTTATAAAAATTAATGAAAGTATTTGGAACAGAGAAATATTTAATTACCTTTGCATGGTCAATTTCTTCTTGGAAAATCATTTTCTGACATCGTCCATGAATTCAAACACTTCCAGACATTTATCCGTTTTCGCCATTACATAGTCAGGGAAGAATCAACCAAAGATCCATTATTCCGAATTCTATCATAATTATAGGGAGTATTTTTCAATTAATAAAAAACTAACAAACGATCAATCATTAAAAACCAATTTTCGGAGGACAAATCATGAAAAAAAATCTGTTATTTGTTATCGCAGCTGTCAGCATGATGCTGATTTTTGCTGGTTGTGCCAAGGTGCCCCAGGCCGAGATCGATGCGGCCAAGGCTGCCATTGAAGAAGTAAGAGGTGCCCAGGCTGATATCTATCTGCCGGGAGAATTCACTGCCATCAATGATTCATTGAGAGTGGCATTGGAAAGAGTGGAAGCTCAAAAGGGTAAACTCTTCAAGAGCTACAAAAATGTAAAGACCCTGCTGGCGACTATCCCGACGATGGCCGCTACCATTAAATCCAATACTGAAACGAAAAAGGCTGAAGTGAAAGCTGAAGCTGAAGCTACTCTGGCTACGATCACTGCCATGCAGCTCGAAAACAACACCCTTGCAGCCAAACTGCCCATGGGCAAAAACGAAAGAGAAGCTGTTGAAGCCATTAAGGCAGAACTTGGCGTGGTTGACGGCGCCATCACGGAAGTTGCCACGATGCTTGCCAATGGTGACTTTATGGGTGCACTAAATAAGGTCAATGCCATCAAGCAGCAGGTTGAGGCGAAAAACCTTGAAATCAAGGACGTCCTGACCAAAGCCAGAATAAAATTCTAAGCCTGAGTTATCAAACAAACTTTGTTCATATAGGCTGTTCAACACCGGTTGAACAGCCTTATTTTTTTTTTACTTTTGCCCATCATTTTAACCAGCCATGAAACGGAGCAAACGCAGGATCATAAGAATAATGTCAACCTTTCTTACCCTCATTGCCCTGGGTGTAGCCGTAACCTTCCTTCTGGTTCAACTTGCGCCTGACCCTCCTGTGGAACAAATAAGCAAAGCCAGGCAGGCCGTGTCCGCTGCCCGGTCGGTCAATGCACATATTTATGACCCCGAACAGTTCAAACGCGCCGAGCGCCTGTACGATTCAGCCCTCCTCCTGTGGAAGTTCCAGAACCAGGAATTCTTCCTCAAACGTAACTTTGATCCGTGTCGTTCTTGCGCCATCCTGGCTGAAACCAATGCCAAGCTGGCGGGCGACCACGCCGTGGAAAAATCCCAAAATCTGAAAAAAACCCTGCGAACCGACATTGATAAACTCCGGCAGGAGGTGCGTGATTTCAAAGTGATCTTCGACCGCCTTCCTATCGGGGATGACATGTCAAAGAAATACGAAAAAGGCAAGCTGCTTCTGGCTGAAAGTGAGGTGAATTACGAACAGGCCAATTACCTGATCAGCCTCGAAAAGCTTACCCAGGCGAAAGACCTGATCCACAAAGCCATGTCGTACACGAATAACCTGGTGGCCAATTATTTCAGCAACTATAACGCCTGGGTGAAATGGGCCGACCAGACCATTGACCTGTCCAGGAAAAATCATTCTGCCGCCATCCTGGTGGATAAGTTTTCAGGCAAATGTTATGTCTATAAAAATGGAGCCTTGAAATATACCTTCAACGCAGAAATGGGAAGGAACTGGATCGGCACAAAGCGTTACAAAGGGGATAAAGCCACTCCGGAAGGTTTTTATACGGTCACCAAGAAGAAATCAAACCATCAAACCAAATATTACAAGGCTTTGCTTTTAAATTATCCCAATGGGGAGGATAGACAACGTTTCTCAAGAGATGTCAGGGAAGGAAGGATATCGCGTTCAGCCCAGATTGGTGGTCTGATCGAAATACATGGCGGCGGAGGCAGGGGAGCTAACTGGACGGATGGATGCATTGCCCTGACCAACAAAGACATGGACATTATCTTCAACGCTGTCAGTGAAGGTACTCCCGTTACCATTATCGGCTCCCTTGTTGGAAGGGATGATGCATTTGAATAATCAGTACTTGAACCCATCAGGATAATTTAATATGAACCCGCACACGGCAAGCCAGCATATATCACCAGATAAGCCAACTTCCGGAAATGAATCTGCATCCTACGGTTCGGGTAAATCAGGATTCTGGCACCGTAACCCAACGCGGGTGGCTTTGAGCTTTTTGACCGGGACCATTGAAGTTCTTGCTTTGCTTATCTTTCTCTGGGCCTTTGTCTACTACCTGTTACCCAGTGTTCAGAATGCATCGCTCAGGGCCATGAAATCCGGAACTGAAGAAATCATTGTTGCTGACTCAACTGTGACTGACCTGGAAAAAGCGACCAAATCGATTGAAAATTCGATCAGTAAGCTCCAAAAACAGATGGATAAATACACCCCCGCGGCTGCCTACCTTACTATCAATACCAATGAGAACGAATTCGCCCTGTACCTGAAGAAAAAGCTGATCCGCCAGGGTCTCTGCTCAACGGGAAAATACGTTAAACTGGAAGCTGGAGAAAACCAGAAATGGATATTCAAGACGCCAAGAGGGGTCAGAAAAGTACTGAACAAACAAACTTCTCCCGTCTGGACGAAACCTGACTGGGCTTATATAGAAGAAGGACTGCCCATACCGCCGGTAAACCATCCCTCCCGCTATGACGCATATGCACTTGGGGAATATAAACTCGACCTGGGAAACGGATATATGGTCCACGGAACTCTTTACCAGCGGCTGCTTGGGAAACCTGTCACACACGGATGTGTCAGGATGGGCGATGAAGACCTGGAAGAAGTTTACAAAACCATGAGCGCGGGATCCAAAGTGTACATCTACTGATCATGAACATAGAATCGGTTAGGAAAAACAAAAGGATAGTGTTGATCTTTCTGGGATCTGCCGCGGCAGTTTTTGTGGC